>JBELAB010000016.1:0-15974 GCA_049509275.1 Syntrophobacteraceae bacterium
TTGGCCAGAAGAACCATTTATCTGTGACTTTCTGACACATACCTACTTTATTTCGACCATACATCCCCACCTTATCTGTCTGTGGATTAAACTTCTTCCCGATTACAAGCTGACCAGTGTATCTATTTATATAATAGCTAATCGAATCACCAGCAGAGCCTATTGGTTGCTCTAACCATTCTATTGTATCTTTCTCAATATCCGCAGAATGACCATTGACTGTAGATGACTTGATATCTACAGTAAAGAGATAAGGATCTCCATCCGCTGAACATGCTAGCTTGACAGTAGACTGTTCCTGTGCAAAAAGAAACAGGCCAATTATTATAAAGGCAGTCGCAAATCCAATGATCAGATTTTTACGTGCCATGGTACTATCCCCTCCATATGCCGTAAGTGTTAATCTGGCCAATCGATGAATTGACCCTTTTCATTCCTCCTGATGGTTTGGGGGCCGGGCTTTATGCGTGATTCGACGCGATACCGACCCCTTATCCTTTATAGACAACCGTCGAGCAAAAAAGGTTCCCGGTTTTTTGGGGGGAAGACGGAAATACAAGATTCCGATCTTTTGTGGGATTCAGCACGATAAACCGACACACTATAAACCGGCTGGACAAAAGGATCTGCCTCATCTATCCTTTGACGGTGAGGGCATCACATCGATACTGGGAAGACCTTTTCTGCCCGCAATGAGGAAGGAAGCTTTATGCGTATCACTATTTTTGTGGTTCTCGTTGCTTTGAGCGTTTGTTCTGCATCGAGTGGTTCGAACAACGCGCAAAAAGAACCGTTACTTATATTATCGGCGTTTAAGCTGGTTGGCGAAAATGACACAATTCTCCTGGAGATGAGTGAAACAGGGCGGATTCGCCGGCAGATGCAAGAGATTGGCCTAATCGACATACTGGGATTAGTATATGACGAGAGTGGCAGACTGGTCGCAAGATTGCGGGATAATGACTTTCTTGAAAATGTTGACGGAAAACCGCTTGTTAAGGTCGGTACGGATGGTACCCTGGACAACGGCTCCGGGGTGCCCATCTATTGGTCTGAAGATGGAATTCTTGTTCGAGGCAAGGAAACCCTGGGTATCAGGATGTTGCCCCGGAACTCGCCGGCACGCCGTGCAGCTTCAATAGTTCTGTTCCTTTATCTGGCATCTGATGGTCCACAAATAGTTCCGTCCAGGTGATCATAAGCTGAGCGAGATCACAAATTCCTAAATTCCTTAATCCGTAGCCATTTCTGTTAATGGAGAATGGCATTTTTCAGCAGGGCCGTGTACTCTCCAACCTTACCCGCTATGTTTCCATCCTTCAGGCTGGATTCGATCAGCCTTTCAAAAGCGCTTCCCACAACTATTCCGTCCGCATACTCCGACACCTTTGCGGCGTCTTCCGGGGTGGAGATCCCGAACCCGATGCAGATCGGCAGACCGTGGCAATTGTTTCTTAAATCGTGCGCTACGCGCGCAATCTCTTCACGATTTAATCCGCCACTGCCTGTAGTACCCGTCATGGAAACCAGGTAAATAAACCCTGAGGCCTTCGAGGCTATCCGGGCCATGCGCCCGGTGGGGGTGGTAGGGGCGACTAGCCGGATAAAATCAAGCCCACTTCCCCATTCGCCCGTCAGTTCATCGGATTCCTCCGGCGGGAGATCTACCACCAGGGTCCCATCGGCCCCGGCCGCCACCGCATCCCTGTAGAACTCATTGGCCCCGTATGCCAGGATGGGGTTATAGTAGCTGAAAATTACCATGGGAATCGAGCTGAACTCTCTTCTTAGACTGCGGACCATTCCGATAACGCTTTCCATGTTCACTCCGGCGCTGATCGCGCGGGCCGATGAGCGTTGAATGACCGGGCCGTCGGCGGTCGGGTCTGAAAAGGGCACGCCCAATTCAAGAAGGTCCAGCCCGGAGCGGCACATTTGCCTTGCTATCTCCAAGGACCGCCCAAGGTCGGGATCTCCCGCCGTAATGAAGCCCACCAGCGCTTTTTCTCCCCTGGCGCGCAATCTGCTGAATGTTTCTTCTATCCTGCTCATGACAGTTTATCCTTTCTTCCGGCCTCGCTCTGAAAGCGCGACACGATCCCAAGGTCCTTGTCGCCGCGCCCGGACAGATTCACGATGATGATGTTTTCCCCCGGCAGCCTCGCGGCTTCGACCATAGCTTGGGCAACGGCGTGGGAACTCTCCAGGGCAGGGATGATTCCCTCGATCGAGCTCAGCAGGTGGAAAGCTCCAAGCGCTTCTTCGTCTAAAACGCTCTCATAGCGCACGCGGCCCGTGTCCTTTAGCCATGAATGCTCAGGGCCTACACCGGGGTAGTCGAGACCCGCAGATATTGAGTGCGCCTCCTTGATCTGGCCGTTTTGATCCTGCAGTACGTAGGATTTGGAGCCGTGAAGAACGCCCACAGATCCGGCCCCGAGCGTAGCCGCATGCTTTCCGGTATCGATCCCGTGGCCGGCCGCCTCAACTCCCACCATTTCCGCCGGCCCATCAAGGAAGGGATAGAAGAGGCCCATCGCGTTGCTTCCTCCGCCCACACAGGCCACCAACATGTCCGGCGCCCTGCCTGCGGCTTCAATGATTTGCACCTTCGCCTCATCGCCGATCACCCGCTGAAAATCGCGCACCATTGCCGGGTAGGGATGGGGACCGGCAACCGAACCGATAATGTAGAAAGTGTCACGCACAGAGCTTACCCAGTAACGCATTGCTTCATTCATGGCGTCCTTCAGAGTGCCGGTCCCCGAATCAACCGGCACTATTTCGGCGCCCAGCAATTTCATTCGCTGCACGTTGGGGGCCTGCCTGGCGATATCCTCGGTCCCCATGAAAATCCTGCATTCCATGCCAAACAGGGCCGCAACCGTCGCAGTAGCGACTCCGTGCTGGCCCGCCCCGGTCTCGGCGATCACCTTGGACTTACCCATCCATTTGGCAAGAAGCCCCTGACCGAGAGTGTTGTTGATTTTATGAGCGCCGGTATGCGCAAGGTCCTCCCTTTTCAGATAAATGGCTGCCCCACCGACATGGGCGCTTAGCCTCTTGGCCTGAAAAAGGGGAGTGGGCCTTCCGGCGAAGTCTTTCAAAAGCAATTTCAACTCCTCCTGAAAAGCCGACCCTGTGCATATTGACAAGTAGGCCAACTCCAGCTCGATCAGCGCGGGCATGAGCGTTTCGGCCACGTAGCGCCCGCCGTAAGGGCCAAAATGGCCCCCTGCGGCCGGTTGGGCCGATTTTTTCCCGGAAAATGAAGACATAATCTGAAAATTTTTCTCCGCCGATTTCATTTGAATATCCTCCCTGAATCACGCCGCAGTTTTGCATTGCGAACCGCCTCGATAAAAGCCCGCACTTTACCGATATCCTTTCGTCCCGGCTCGGACTCCACTCCGGAACTAACGTCAACGGCGTCCGGGCCGAATTCATAAATCGCCTCGCCCACGTTTTCCGCATTCAAGCCCCCTGCCAGAATGCAGGGAAGCTTACCCGCCAGTTCCCCGGCTTCCGCCCATTTCCAGCTCAGCCCGGCCCCACCCGGAATAAGTCCTCCCCCACTCTCGATCAGGTACGCCGAGGCGCGGTAAAGGTCAGCTTCGGACAAAAACGGCCTTTTTTTAACAAAAAGAGATTTGATTACGCTTATTCCAGCCGCCTCAAGCGCTTCAACCATCTCGGGAGGTTCAGTCCCATGGAGCTGGACGCAGTTCAACCGGCAGAATTCGGCCTTTTTCATGATTGCCGGAAAAGGCTCGTCGACAAAAACGCCAACCTTCCAGACCCGCTCCGGAAGACTCCCGCTGATTTCCCGAGCTCTCTGCCCGCTTACCAAACGCGGACTCTGCGGATAAAACACCAGGCCTATGGCGTCTGCACCCATTTCCGCACAGGCAACGGCCTCGTCCACCTGGGTCAGACCGCAGACCTTTACCTGAGGGGGGCGGCGAGCCGCCGCGGCCAATATGCGCGCTTGCAGATTCGCCGCGCGAGGCACATCGTTAAGGAATGCCCCGCAGTTTGTCTTACGGCGAGCCGCCGCGGCCAATATGCGCGCTTGCAGATTCGCCGCGCGAGGCACATCGTTAAGGGATGCCCCGCAGTTTGTCTTACGGCGAGCCGCCGGGGCCAAGGTGCGCGCTTGCAGAATCGCCCCACGAGGCACATCGTTTCCATGCAAAGCCCTGAGAAATCTTACGGGGTCCTCCGACCTCATGAGACCCTCGCCAATCAAAAAATTCCATATTCCGGCGCCAAGGAGCCGCTCGATATCGGACCGGGTGTGGATCCCGCTCTCGGCGACCAGGACCTGGCCGGGACCGGCCCTGCCGGCAAGGCCTATCGAGGTCGAAATGTCAGTTTTAAAGGTCGCCAGGTCACGGTTATTTATGCCGATTAGCCGCGCCCCGGCTTTTACAGCAGTTTCGAACTCACTTTCATCATGCACCTCGACAAGGGCGTCCAGACCGATGCCTGAGCACAGTGATAACAGGTCCCGAAGAAACTCCGGCAAAAGCGCCCGCACTATGAGCAATACCGCATCGGCCCCCATGGCCGCCGATTCATAGACCTGGTAGGAACTTATGATGAAGTCCTTTCTTAGCGTGGGAAGTGAGGCTGCAGATTTAACTTTCCTCAGATCATCGGGACTCCCGTTGAAAAAGTTCCGGTCGGTAAGCACAGAGATACCCGCGGCGCCTCCAAGTTCATACTTCCGGGCATATTCAGCCGGATCGACATTTTCCCTTATTTTGCCTTTCGACGGAGAAGCCCGCTTTATTTCGGCAATTACGTTCATCCCCAGCGGACCCGGCCTGGCAAGCCGCTCCATAAAAGCCCTTCTTCCGTTGGGCTTCTCGGCTTCGCGCCGAAGGACCCGCTCCGGCGTGTGTTTTGCCGCTGCCCTAACTTCGTCCCGTTTAAAGTCGAGAATTTTCGAAAGAAAATCGGACACGTTTAATCCTCGCAAACTAAACATAAATGTCCACCGCAGGCGCAGAGATGGACTTTTGACAGGATTAACAGGATTTACAGGATTGAAAGACCCGGTACCGTTCCGTCTTTGGCGCGTTTTTTTCTGTTAATCCTGTCAATCCTGTCTAACGAAGCTTTTCTCTGTGCACTCTGTGCCTCTGTGGTGATGGCCTACAGCCCGGTGAACCGGATGAGCGCTTCGAGTTTTTCCGTTGCCCTGCCTTCGTCAATGGAAGCCCGAGCCATTCCGATACCCTCGCCGAAGTCATGCGCGACGCCTGCGGCAACCAATGCCACGCCCGCATTGACCACAACGACATCCCGCCTCGGCCCCCTTTCACCGGACAAAATCTTCGTGGTTATCTCCGCGTTTTCAGCCGGCGTCCCTCCAGCCATGTCCAACGGGTTGGCCGTCCGGCCCAGGAGCTGTTCGGGGGACACGTCATAGGTCCGGATCAGCCCATTGTTCAATTCGCAGACCCTCGTCGGAGCGCAGACGCTGATCTCATCGAGCCCTTCATGCCCGTGCACAACGAAGGCACGCCTGGCCCCCAGAAGCTGGAGCGCGCGGGCGAACATTTCCGTCAGCTCCGGCGCATAGACGCCGATCAACTGGCAGTTCGCCCCCGCCGGGTTTGTCAACGGCCCGAGCATATTGAAAATCGAGCGTACCCCCAGTTCTTTTCGCGCCCTGGCTGCATGCCGCATTGCGCCATGAAAGAGCGGGGCAAATAAGAACCCTATGCCGATTTGCCTGACCGCCTCTTCCACCACCTCCGGGCCCACCTCCAGATTTACACCTAATGCCTCCAGCAAATCAGCACTGCCGCACTTGCTCGAAACCGAACGGTTCCCGTGCTTGGCCACCGTAACGCCGCATCCCGCCACAACAAAGGCCGCCGTAGTCGAGATGTTGAAAGTGTTTGAGGCGTCGCCGCCCGTTCCACATGTATCCACTACTATGTCGGCGTTTGTTTGGATCCTGGCGGCTTTGCGCCGCATCGCGCGCGCAGCCCCGGCAAGCTCCGAGAAGGTCTCGCCCTTGGTGGCCAGCCCAGCCATTACGGCTCCGATTTGAGCGTCGGTCGCATTGCCCGACATGATCTCACCAACAAGTGCGGCCATTTCCTCCTCGCTCAGGTCTATCTTTGCAATCAGCTTTTTGAGGCTCTCGCGTATCATATTTTTTCCCCCATAGTCCTTTGCCCGTTTGCAAGCTCGAGGAAGTTTTTCAAGAGCCGCTTGCCAACGGGCGTCATTATGGATTCCGGATGAAACTGCACGCCTTCGGTGAGGTGCTCTTTATGGCGGATTCCCATAACTTCACCATCCTCGGAGCTGGCCGTGACCTCGAGGCATTCAGGCAGGCTTGCCGGCGCCACGGCAAGAGAGTGGTAGCGCATTGCCTGGAAAGGGTTCGAAATCCCGGTATAGATAGACTTTCCGTCCGTGCTGACCGTGGAAACTTTCCCGTGCATAAGTCTTTTGGCGTAAATCACTTCGCCTCCGAAAGCGGCCGCAATCGCCTGGTGGCCAAGGCAGATTCCTAGGATAGGTATTTTTCCGGAAAATCTCAGAATGGCCGCAATAGTGACTCCGGCGCCCTCCGGCCTGCATGGACCGGGGGAAATTACGATTGCCGAAGGTCCCAGCCTTCCGATATCCTCAACAGAGACTCCGTCGTTTCTGGCGACCTCGACTTCAGTCCCAAGCATCCGGAAATATTGGAAAAGATTGTAAGTGAAAGAATCGTAGTTATCGATCATGAAAAGCATGGAATTAAACTCCTTTCAGCGCTCTGCGAGGCCTGGAGTTAAACAATTACTCCACTGAACCCGGTTTAAGCTTTGTGCTGCTTCCTTCGATCATCTGAAGCGCCCTCCGGATCGATTCGGCCTTGTTGATCGTTTCCTGTCTTTCGCGCTCGGGGTCGGAGTCGGCGACAATTCCAGCCCCTGCCCTCACGGTTGTCTTGCCTTTCTGAATGCAGGCGGTCCGGATGGTGATCGCCAGGTCCATGTTCCCTGTGAAGGAAAAATATCCGATTGCCCCGCCATATGGACCGCGAGGCTCATCTTCGAGCTCAGCTATAATTTCCATAGCCCTGACTTTAGGAGCGCCCGTAAGGGTCCCGGCCGGGAAAGAGGCGCGAAAAAGGTCGAATGCGTCCAACCCTTCGCGCAAATCGCAGTTTATGTTGGAGACAAGGTGCATTACGTGCGAGTATCTTTCGACCACCATCAGGTCGGTTACCTGGACCGTGCCGATTTCAGCCACTCGGCCCAGGTCGTTCCTGCCCAAATCCACCAGCATAAGGTGCTCGGCCCTTTCTTTTTCATCCACCAGCAACTCGTTGGCAAGCTCCCGGTCCTGCTGCTCGGTCTTCCCGCGAGGGCGTGTCCCGGCAATAGGACGAAGCGTGGCGACGCCGTTTTCCAGGCGCACCATGGTTTCCGGAGACGAACCTACCAGGACCGTATCGTCAAAATGGAGGAAATAGAGGTACGGAGATGGATTTATGAAGCGCTGAGCGCGGTAGAGTGACCAGAGATCCGGGGAGGCCGGGCAACTGAACTGTTGTGAGAGAACCGCCTGGATGATGTCTCCCTCCCTGATGTAATCTTTGATTTTGGCAACCCCGGAACGGAATTTCTCAGGTTCGACATCGTGATGGAAAGGAAATTCCTCAGGCGCGTCGCGGGGGACCACTCTGGGCATACCCTCGAGTTTGCCCTTCATCTGCTTGAGGGTCTCAACCGCCCCGTCATAGGCTTGATCGGCCTCCCCGTTTTCGACAACACCGTATGCCACAAGGCTCAGAGTGTGGCGCAGGTTATCGAAAATAAAAAGCTGTCCGGGGAGGATAAAATGAGCCATCGCAACGTCTGCGGGCAGCCGGCTTTGGATCGCTTCGAAAAAGGATACGAACTCATAGGTGAAAAATCCGACCATGCCGCCCCAGAACCGGGGGAGCCTCGCAAGCTTTACCGGTTTGTACTGAGCCATTAAGGAGCGCAGAGCTTTGAGCGGATCTCCGTGATGGGCAATGCGCTCCTTTTTAGGCCCGCTCTCGATTTCGACTTCATCACGGAAAACTCTGACCGTCCTTGTGGCCGAATTTCCAAGGAAGCTGTACCTTCCCCACCTCTCACCGCCTTCCATGCTTTCCAGAAGGAATACAGGCCCATGCCCATCATATATTTTGGCCAGCGCGGAAACAGGGGTCTCCGTATCCGCCAGCACTTCCAGACAGACCGGGATAAGGTTCCCCTTTTCGGCCATGGTGCGGAATTCGGATCTTTCCGGGTAAAGCCCCAATTGCATAGTCTTCTCCTTCCTGGACCGATCAAGCCCTAACTCAGGGCTTGGGAACCGGGACTGGCATAACCGTTTTCGCGGCATCCGTTTGTTGACATTTTGAACACGCTGAAAATTGACTCTATCTGCCTGCACAGATCGGCGAACTGAAAGGGATAAAGCGACTGATGTCCATCGCTAAGGGCGGTTTCAGGAGCATGGTGAACCTCAACCATCAGACCATGGCATCCGACTGCCACAGCAGCGCGGCTGAGAGGAATCACCTGGTCCCTGAAGCCCGCAGCATGGCTGGGGTCTGCGATCACAGGCAGATGACTCTCCTGCCTGACCACGGCAATGGCGGAAACGTCCAGGGTATTGCGGCTGTGGTGGGCGAATGTGCGCACCCCGCGCTCGCAGAGTATCACTTTGTCATTTCCTCCCTCCATCACGTATTCGGCCGCCATGAGCCACTCCTCGATGGTAGCCGCCAGACCTCGCTTGAGAAGAACAGGTTTTCGGGACTTTCCGGCCCGCCGCAGCAGGCTGAAGTTCTGCATATTCCTCGCGCCGATTTGGATTATGTCCGCGTATTGCTCGACGAGCCCGTAGACTTCATGGTCGATCGCCTCGGTAACCACCGGCATCCCGGTTTCCCGGCGCACTTTGGCCAGGATTTTGAGCCCTTCCTCTCCCAGTCCCTGAAATGCGTAAGGCGAGGTCCTGGGCTTGAACGCGCCGCCCCGGAAAATCCGGGCGCCGGCCTTTTTCACCATTCGCGCGATTGTAAGCGCCTGGAGTTCGCTCTCGATAGCGCAAGGCCCGGCCATGATGGTAAGGTGCGTGTTGCCAACCAGGACCCCGCCAACATCTATGACGGTGTCCCATGCCTGTGATTCCCGGCTTACCAGCTTGTACGGGCGGGTCACCGGAATAGCCTCTTTTACTGCTGGAAGTTGCAGAAATGACGAAGCGTCCACCGGACCGTCATTGTGGAGAACGCAGATTGCCACCCGCTCTCCACCCGGAATTGGCCTGGCAATGTAGCCCTTTTGCTCAATGCAGGAGACAACCGCCTCAATTTCTACCGCTGTAGCTCCTCTTTTCATTACGACAAGCACCTTTTGCCTCCTTTTCGCGGGAGCCGCCCGCACCCTCAAATAGAAAGGGACCGCAGATTGTGTCCACGGTCCCTTCCGGCAAAAACAAAAGGACCGTGAGCCTTTGGCGCGGCCCACGGTCCCAGCAGGTATTCTAATTCGAACTGATGGCTATCCCGTCAGGCACACACCTCCACGGGTAAACCACCAGAACCGAAAATTTGCGGTATCTAAGCAATGATTCATAATCTCGTCCCCTGACCAAAATTGACTACTCTTTAACAATCGGAAATGAAAATAGCAAGAAGATTTTGCAAAATCCCGACAAATTGACATTGATTCTCCAGGCTGGTATCCTGGCCCCGTTTTTTCGAAGCGGCAAGAGCCCGTCGTTTTACCTCTTCTCTTTTTATGCTTAATTTAAAATAGCACCGTTTTTGCGCGTTCCAGTCAAGTATCCCTCTCGAGAAAATCGAACCGGAGGGGCTTATAAAATTGCACACGAATGGAGGCGGCCAGACCTTTTAAATCACATAGGCAAACATCGCGGGGGACAGGGGGCAAAGATGCAAAACTACTTCAGCGAGCCTTTCGAAATGTTTAGCGCAGCGGCTTCTTTAATGTGCAAATCCATACAAGCCGCCCCTAAACTCAGTCGGGCGGCTTTCGCTCAGGCAAGAGCGGCCCAGGATTACTGGACCGGAATGTTCAGATACGTCACGGCATTTATGGCACCCTCGGTAAATGCTCTGAATGCTTACGCAAAAACCGAGAAAGAAAAGCTGTCCGCAAACTCTCCCGCTGAGAACCTGGAAAATTACAATGAATTGTTCAAGCTGAATGTCCGGCTTGCCGGCGCCGCGATGACGGGCAGCCTCCAAGCCATGAACAGTTTTTTTTACGCTACGCTGAGCAAAAGTTTTTATGCCTGGATGAATTCATTGGAAAAGGAGCTATGTCCATTGTTATGCGAATCAGGGGACCCCGACCTACATTCGCCTGGTCAAAGATATCGATACGACCTCCGCAGTCCGGACCATGACTGCAGAAGATGACGCTCTCGACATACGCTTCTTCTGTCAAAACCTGATGGCAAGACACAACAGGCCGGTCACCCTGAACGGTTACTGCCAGGGCGGCTACCAGGCCCTTACCGCGCTGTTATCCGGTGAATTGGATGGCCTCGTCGACGCCCTGATTACCTCCGTCACTCCGGTGGACGGGAGCCGGAGCAAGTCTTTGGGAGATTACATGAAGAGCATCCCGGCGATGTTCAGAGACCTCAGGTATTCTCAAAAAACGTCTCCTGACGGAAACGCCGTTATTGATGGCTCTATTATGGGATGGGTTTACAAGCTGCGACAACTGGAGACCGAGTCACCGATCGCCTCTTTCCATCGCGACATCGCCATGTTTGACAGCCAGGCAAGTCTGCGGCCCAAAATCAGCAAGACCGCCGCAGCGATCAGTTACTGGCTGTCCCATGATCAAAAAGATATACCTGTTAAGATTACCAGGATGAGTTTTGATTCCTATTCGATTCCAATCGACGAGGAGGGGACTCTGCCTGTAGCCCTTTTCGGCCGAAAGCTTAATTTGAAGCGAATCGAGGAGAAGAAAGTACCATGGCTTATCTGTATTGCCGACGGGGACGACGTGGTTGACAAAGAAGCCTCGCTCGCCGCGCTGAACTATATCGACGCTGAAGTCTGTGTATTCCCGAAGGGCCATGCGTCCATTGCAACCTCGTGGTCGTTTCCGGCCTCGGCATGCCCGCTTCACCTTAGTTTTCCTCAGCCTGGGGTCTCTGCTGCCGAGCCCTGTAAAATGTCCAGGGGGCCGGTCCGCTTCCAGATCGATCTGGACGAAGCCCTCGAGTCCGCTGCGCGCTGTTGCGAAGCAAACGCAGACGAGTTCGGCATCGCTGCACAACCCGCTTGCTCCAACTCCCTCAACTGAAAAACCCCCCACGAGGACAAAAACCGGCCGCACCGCGCCAAGGCGACGCACATCCGGGAAAACCTCAGCGTCCAAGAAGCAGTGAGGTGGAGATGAGGGGACGAGGTGACGCGAAGACATCACCCCGTCTCCCTCTAACTGCCTCTTACACGCTACCCGGTTGGCCGGCCGGTTTGCAACACATTATTTCCAGATATAAAAGACTATAGGGGACAGTAGATTTCAATGCCGCAAATTCATCAGGAAATCAAAAGATCATCGAGTGAAGAAAACATTCAAAGGGCAGGGTTGACATAAGGCTGTTTTACGGCAGTAAAGATGCCCGGCTCGAACCAGCAGGCCATGGAATTCCTGAAAAAACAGGACATCGGGCTCCATTGCTTCCATAAAATATTCCCGCAGCTCCTCGTAAGAAATCGACTCCCCCACCCATCCATGTCTTGAGAAAATCCGGTAGGTATATTTGTCTACGACAAAAGATGGTTTAAAGGCGGCATACAGTACGATGCTGTCGGCGGTTTCCGGGCCGATGCCCCGGATTGCCAGAAGATCGGTCCGCAGGGATTCCATATCCTGGACCAGGAATCCTTCCAAATCATTATCCCATGTTGTCAGTATATGATTGCAGAAATTTTTTATCTTCTTTGCTTTTTCGTTGTAGAAACCGGATGAGCGAATGAGCGGTGCGAGCTCCTGTACGCTAAGCCCGCAAATGCGCTTGAAGCTCAACAGATCGTGGCGGCGCAGGTTGCCGATCGCCGCGGCCACATTTTTCCATGCGGTATTCTGTGTCAGTATCGCGCCAAGGATGACCTCGAACGGGGTCTCGGCAGGCCACCATCTCTGGGGGCCGAAAGAGACGAACAGCCTGTCGTACACCTCGCGCAGCAAATCTTTTCTGCTTGTGCTCAATTCAGTCCGACCCCCCCCAGTACTGTTCGGCATTTTGCGCAGGCGCCATGCTCAAGGCCCTGTTTGCTGATGGAATAGCCAATTCGGGTTATCAGCACGGCCCCGCAGCAGTGGCAGTAGGTATTCTCGCCGTTGTCTCCGGGCACATTTCCTGTATAGACGTAATGAAGACCGGCTTCCAGCCCTATTTGCCTTGCTCTTCTGATCGTTTCGACCGGGGTAGGCCCTCTGTCGAGCAGATGAAATGCAGGATGAAATCGGCTGACGTGCCAGGGAGTTTCAGGCCCCAAGCCGACCAGAAATTGCGCAAGTTCTTTCAACTCAGCTTCGCTGTCGTTCAACCCAGGGATGATCAGCGTTGTCACCTCAAGCCAGATGCCTTTCCTTTTCATGCCTTCAAGTGTCATAAGAACGGGCTTGAGGCGAGCGCCGCACTGCTCCCGGTAGAACGTGTCATTGAAGCACTTCAGGTCCACGTTGGCCGCTCCAAGAAACGGGGCAACCGCATCCAACGCCTCTTTGCTCATGTAGCCGTTGGATACGAAAACGTTTGCAATTCCGCGCTCTTTTGCCTGTGCAGCTACATCGAGGGCATATTCCATAAAGATGGTAGGCTCGGTGTATGTATATGAGATTGTGACACATCCTTCTTTTTGTGCGCGGTCCGCAATTTCTTCGGCAGAGATGCTCCGGCCGTAGATCCTTCCGTAAATTCGGGGAGACTGCGATATGTCAGCATTTTGGCAGAACAGGCATTCGAAATTGCACCCGGCCGTAGCAATCGAATAACTTGTCGTGCCTGGAAAGAAATGAAACAGCGGTTTCTTTTCGATAGGGTCCACATGCTGGGCGATCAATTTCCCGTAAACCAAGCTCCATAGCTTGCCTTCTCTGTTTTGGCGCACCCCGCATTTTCCGGTTTCACCGGTCTCAATATGGCAGTGCTGCGAGCAAAGAAAACAGTGTACCCGGTTTTTATCAAGCCGCTCGTACAGCATCGCCTCTTTCATGCTCATCTGCTCACCCATTCACCGAACTTTCAGGCGCGCCTCCAGAATCCCGCCAGCAGCCTAAAGACTGAACTGAAACTTTAGCTCCGGCGGGGATTTCATCGAAAACAGGTGTATGCAGTGCGCGAACACGGCATCGCATATCAATGCGCATTGCGATGAAATGTCCGAAAGGATGCCGTTGCAACATAGGAATTCGCTCCAGAAGATGAATGTATCGAAGAAAGGGCAGCGGTAAGGAAAGGCAGGTTCGCCATTCAATCGGAACGGCGCCGGAAAGAATCCCGGTGCTCATTGCGCGAAGCTGAAAAACGCTGAAGAACCTGGCGCGGCTGTAAACCGAGTCTTTCCAGAATCCTTGAATGCCATAGTGGAGACGACCGATCGAATACTTGTTCAAGACACCAAGCAGCACATTTCGGCGCGCCACGCGGAAGGCTTCTTTAAGAGCCAGAAACGGGTCGTCGACGAATTCCATGGAGGTTATCAGGGCCACTGTATCGAATTCGTTGTCATCGTAGGGCAGGTTTTCAGCAAAACCCTGATCCAACCGCACTTTGAGGCCAAGCCGCCTGCGCGCGAGTTCAAGGCTCGAACTTGAAGGATCGAGCCCCGCAACCATATGCCCCTGCGACTTGAACCATTCCAGGAAAACACCGCTCCCGCAACCCACCTCGACAACTCGCTGTGGGGAAACCGGCGCCCATATCTTCCGGAAAAGCTCTTGTTCGAACGCCAACGCCCTTTGTCCCTGAGTAGAACGAAACCAGTTCTCATGGCGCTCGGCGTCAGCTAAGCTGAAAACATAGCCCACGTGAAACCCTTGCAAGAATGCCGGTAGCGATGAGCAGGAGGCCAAAAGCTATTCACCTCCGGCTTCCCGCTGCCGTCAATTCTATTCGTTAAGGAAAATGGCCCCGAGGGAACCAGAGCTGACCATACGTGCGTATCTGGCAAGGTACCCGTGCTTAACTCTGGGCTCATGCGGCTTCCATGCCTTCCTGCGCTTTGCCAGCACCGCATCGTCCACCAGCAGCTCGAGTTTCTTATTCGGGATATCCACCAGGATTTCATCGCCTTCTTCGATCAACGCAATCGGACCGCCAACGGCCGCCTCAGGAGAAATATGTCCTATGGCCGCTCCGGTCGTACCTCCGCTGAACCGGCCATCGGTTATGAGCGCCACATCCAGTCCCAGACCACGCCCTACAATGGCGGCAGTTGGGGTTAGCATCTCCTGCATCCCGGGGCCCCCTTTGGGACCTTCGTAACGGATAACCACCACATCGCCCGGTAAGATCCCACCGTCAAGAATAGCGTTCGCCGCATCGGATTCGCTTTCGAACACACGCGCCCTGCCCTTCCTCGTAAGCATCTCCGGCGCCACTGCCGACTGCTTGACCACAGCACCTTCCGGCGCGATGTTCCCGTAGAGAACGGCTATCCCTCCCTTATCATGATAAGGATTTTCGAGCGGCCGGATAACCTCGGGCCGAAGAACGCGCGCATTTCTGAGGTTTTCCCCCACCGTCTTTCCCGTAGCGGTAAAAGGAGCGGGATCTATCAGCTCGCGGCGCGAAAGCTCCTTCATCACAGCCTGTACGCCCCCTGCCGAGTCGAGGTCTTCCAGGAAATGCACTCCACCGGGCCGCAGGCTGCAAAGGTGAGGCGTACGGGCGCTGATCTGGTTGAAAATGCCAAGATCGAGGCGGATTCCGGCTTCATTTGCAATTGCCGGGACGTGAAGAACCGTGTTCGTGGAACAGCCGAGGGCCATGTCCACAGCTATCGCGTTTTCGAAAGCCGCCCTGGTTGCGATGTCGCGCGGTTTGAGGTCCCTGGCCAAAAGGTCCATTATCTGCGTGCCTGCTTCTTTGGCGAGGCGCACTCTGGCAGCGGTAACCGCCGGGACCGTTCCGTTGCCGGGCAACCCGAATCCCAGGGCTTCAACCAGGCAGTTCATTGAATTTGCCGTAAACATGCCCGCGCACGAGCCGCACCCTGGACATGCATGGTCTTCCAGCTCTTCCAGTTCGCCCAGGGAGATCTGTCCCGCTTTCAGTGAACCCACGCCCTCAAAAACAGATATAAGATCCACCGGCTTTCCACCCACGTGACCGGCCAACATTGGGCCGCCGCTTATGACAATTGCCGGAATGTTAAGTCTGAGCGCGGCCATCATCATTCCGGGTATGATCTTGTCGCAATTTGGAATCATGACCAATGCGTCGAAAGGATGAGCCATAGCCATTATTTCAACGGAATCGGCTATTAACTCGCGGCTTGCCAGGGAGTAGCGCATCCCGGCATGATTCATGGCGATGCCGTCGCAAACACCGATGGTGCTGAACTCGATAGGAGTTCCGCCAGCCATCCGGATGCCGGCCTTGACCCCTTCGGCTATTTTGTCAAGGTGAATGTGGCCCGGAATGATTTCGTTGGCTGAGTTGACAACACCTATGAGAGGCCTGTCTATTTCCGTTTGAGTATAGCCCATGGCCTTGAAAAGTGACCGATGAGGAGCTTTCTCGACACCCTTTTTCATTAGATCGCTTCGCATCCCGTTATCTCCCTTTCGTAAACAACTGATTTGTCTCCATCCGGAAACATCCGATGAGCATTGCACGCCCCGCCAGATCAAGCCGAAAACTGATACCGCCAGAGCCGGCTCCGGACCTGATTCGTGGGCGGAAAAAAACCCTTTCCG
>JBELAB010000160.1:0-6632 GCA_049509275.1 Syntrophobacteraceae bacterium
GTTAGGGGTGACAGGGGTTATCCTGGCCGATCAAATCAAGAGTCTTGATTGGAGAGCAAGGAAAGCGACTTTTAAATGCAAACTGCCACCAGAAGTAGTTGATGACTGCCTTGAAATGGTGAGCACGCTACTTTTTGAAAGCTGTTAGCAGGGATCAATACCCTTATTGTGCCAATTTTGCAATGTCCTCCACGGTCCAAAGGCGATCCGTGATTCCTGCCTCCATTGCCGGAGTAACTCGTAAGCTCTGGTGAATCCGAACGAAATTATAGTACATAAAATGCACCGATACCGCGTGAGCCAAGTTCTCCGCTTTCTTTGAGAAGCCATTGGTGAGACGGGTAAACCGGCGCATTCCCATACGCATTGTGAGATTCCGGCGCTCAACATGGGAAGTGGAAATATGTTTAGGGTCAGGATCGCCCCTGATTGCCTTTGCTTCACTACTTATACCAAGTTGCAATCTGAACGGTAATATGTACAGAGGGGAAATATGTTAAGCTCCGGAGCCTTTCCGGGTCATGTGTCATCGCATTGAGACCGTCACAAAGCTTGTCCTCGACATCATCAAGGGTCTTTAGTGCCAGGTTCGGGAAGTGTTTTTCCCTAAATTCATCCCAGATATGTTCTGTTGGATTCAACGCGGGACTGTGAGAGGGGATGGGAATTGGCCGTATGTTTTCAGGGATTTTTAGTCTGGCTGATACATGCCAGCCCGCACGATCAACAGGCATGATAATGAAATAGTCCGCAAAATCGCTTGAGACCTCTTGCAGGAAAAGGCTCACCATCTCTGAATTGGCTTTCGGTAAGATCAAAGGTGTCATCTTGCCTGTTACAGGGCATAGTGCTAATTTCCGGATCCTGCTTGACATCTCTTCTTCATTAGATGTATATAAAAACTTTTATGCATATTGACCGGCACGCCGGATTTACGCCGGTAAATCTCAAGGAGGTTTGGATTGGCCAACCATAAGTCAGCTATCAAGAGGGCGAGACAGAGTGAGGAGCAGCGGGTGCGAAACCGCTCCCGAAAAACCAGGATGAAAAACGTGATAAGGGAGCTCGATGAGGTCATAGCCGGCAAGTCGCCCGAAAAGGCTGCCGAACAATTGAAGAAGGCAGTCTCCGTGATTGCGAAAACCGCCTCCAAAGGCGTTGTCCATAAGAATACGGCCTCACGGAAAATTTCCCGCCTGACCCGCGAAGTCAACGCTCTTTAGTTTCTGTGCCGCATTGCTTTTTCGGGCCTTCCATGAGCGATGGAAGGCCTTTTGCTGTCCATGCAAAGATCGAGGACCAGCTCTTCGAGCAACAGCTCGGGGGCAGTTCCCGTGCTCTTGATTGCGATGTCCGTCTGAGCGATGGCGTCAATCACTCTATACAGGTCCGCGTCCGAAAAGCGAACGGCCTGTTCCCTTGCCTTCCTGACAACGAAAGGATGGGATTTCAGCCGTGCAGCCAGCTCGGCTTCCGATATGCCCTGCCGCAAACCGTCTTTAACCTGCCATACAATACGAATCTGCCAGGCCAGAGTCGAGAGAATCTTAAGGGGGAGTTCACCGGAGAGGACCAGGCTTCTCAGGGACCTTAGGGCTTTGTCGGCCTGCTGCGCTTTGAGGTGATCGAGCATGTCGAACGCGGAGAAACTTCTCTGAGAGCTGGCGGTTTCGAGGATGTCCTCAGTTTCGATCCGATCACGCTCCCCGACGAAGGTGCAAATCTTGTCCAACTCGGATGCGAGAGCATGCAAATCGGCTCCGACCATCTCAACCAGGAGGAACGCGGCACGGTGGGAAAGAATTTTCCCGAGTTGCCCGCCTCTTTCGATCAACCAGCGCAGGGCTTCCTTGTCACCGGGAGATCGAAACTGGACGACCTTGCCTTTGATTTCGACCGCTTTTGCAAGTCCTTCGATGTTTTTCCTGTCCGAGCTGGTCATGATTAGACATGCCGAGGGAGGAATTCGCTGCACGAAAGCCTCCATGGCTGCACGGTCCCCTTTTCCCCAAGCCTCGACATTGTCTACCATGATTAGTCTCAGGCCCCCGAACATGGGAGTGGTGGCAAGCCGCTCGATCACATCTCCTGCCCCTGTTTCCTTTGCCCGTACACGCTCGCCGTTGAAGTTCTTGCCTCCCTTGGGCAGCAAGCTTGAAAGCAGCTTCTTCCAGGCTTCCTCCATAAGGAAAACGGACCCCCCAACGAAAAGATATACCGGATCGATTTTGCCGGTGTTGAGCGCTTTGAGGAAATCTTCGGCGTGCATCAGAAGTTGCTCAGAAATCTGTCATGGATGCGTTCCGACATCTCCCGGGCCAGAAAGCCGAGTGCGGCCTGCCTGTTTTCAAAGCCGGTAATCGGATTGGGCTGCAGCGGATTATCCTCCACCTGGTAAACCTTAAAGTAACGGAAAGCCTGGTCGGCCCAGAGCACTTTGTGTGTCCCCTTTTCCTCGCATCGAATGTCCAGGGTCACAACAAGCCGGCTTTCCACTGTAACCCGGTTGGCCACAACATTAGCAACGGGTTCATGTGCAACCGCCTGCATCTCGATGTTCTTGACGGTGCCTTTGAATACGGCTTCCGCCTCTTCGACGGGGACTACCTTCATAGTGCCCTTCCGCATAAATTCCTGTCTTAGGGCCCCGGCGAAAAGCGCCCCGGCGTCCGGCTCGGAGGTCTTGTTTTCGAATACCGGAATGGCGATAAACCTCATGCCTGGTTTGGGCCCCTGGCCCTCGCCCGAGAAGTGATAGCCGCATGAGACAAGGCAAAATAAGATGGAGCTTATTATCAATATTCCTTTGAGATTTCGTGCAACCATGGCGAGCACCCCCACCGTGCTATGTACTTGAAATCGTGGAAACTATCCTGGAAAGAACGGCGTAAGCCTGTTTTGGTGTAACATTGTCGGCTGGAGTTCTACTTTTATGGACGACCCAATCCCGATAATTTTTGATCTGCTTGGCTTGCCCGATCAGTGCAGAGTCCACAACCCCTTTCAACAGGTCTAATTTGTCTCCTATTTTCCAAAACTCGATCTGGCCCTCAACAAACCCGTATAACCTTTTCGAGAAATCTTTTGGATGCTGATTAATTAAGATTTTTGCTTTTTCACGAACAAAATCTATGACCACCCTTTCAAAAACAGCCCATAGTGACAGAATTGCAAAATCGTCCCACTCGCTGCGGCCGATTTCGATTATCTTTCCGGCATCTTCTTCTGAGGCCATGGCAAAGCTGGTATAGGATAAGAGACCCTGATTTTTACTCTTCACGATTCTGCCGGTTATTTTGAAGCAATCCCTCGCAAGCTGGTAATTCTCCCACACCTCATTCAAAGAATCAGCTTGTAACATAGTCGGAAACTTCTGTAAGTAAATCGAGGAAAAGTTGTTCATCGAAAATGCGTGCTCTCCCGAGCCGCCTTTCTTCAATCCAGTACCAACCCTCTCTGGTCACTCCCTTAAAAAACGGCTTTGAACTTTGCTCGATTACCTTGCCGCCTGTTGAGACGCTTGTCTTTATAGAAGGGCCGCCGACTTCCAGGTAAACCAAGGAATCTTTGTCCAAGCTGCCGATAATATCAACCCGTCCGCTGGCGCCAATTATATTTGTCCCGATTGGTTTTAGATTGGCAATGATACTACCTGAAGCAGTTATTATTAATGCTGGGGCGGTATAGGCCCCCAAATTTTCCTCGACCAGTTTCGCCTCTTCCTGAGTAACATTCAGTCCCTGCTTTTGGCACCAAGGGAGGACACTGTCATACAGGTTCCTGAGCCTTTCAAGGTATTCTTTAATCCTATCACTACGATTCATTGTTCACCCCTCGTATTACATTCGCGACCGCGTTGCTGCCCCTATACTACAATATTTATCAGCTTCTTTGGCACAACGATTACTTTCCTGACCTGTCTTCCTTCGATGAAATCTCTGATCCTGGGATCCTTGAGCGATATATCTTCCAGTTCCTCATCGGTGGCGTCCGCAGGGGCGGTTATCTTGCTTCGCAGTTTTCCATTTATCTGGACGACGATAAGCATTTCCTCGGCTTTGAGCGCCTGAGCGTCCCATTTGGGCCAACCGGTATTCATAAGGAGCTCTTGATGGTCCAGGATGCTCCAGAGTTCCTCGGAAATGTGCGGAACCATGGGCGATGAGATGACTATTGCGGCCTCGATGGCTTCCCTGACGACCGGCCATAGCATGGGGTCGGCCGTTCGGCCGTCGAGCACCTGGTGGATCAGATTCACAAGCTCCATAATGGCGGCGATGGCCGTGTTAAAATGGAACCTTTCACGAATATCCTCCGTAACTTTTTTTATTGTCTGGTGAGTCTTGCGGCGGAGTTGGGCAAGATCTTTGCCAAGAGGACTTGCGCCCCGGTACGGATCAGCGGACTTCAGTGCGTCGAGGTTTTCGGAAACCAGCCGCCACATTCTGGAAAGAAACCGAAAAGAACCTTCCACCCCCTGGTCGTTCCAGTCGAGGTCCTTTTCCGGCGGCGAGGCGAACAGGCAGAAGAGGCGCACCGTATCCGCACCGTATGCCTTAATCATATCATCGGGATCCACTACGTTTCCCTTCGATTTGCTCATTTTGAAGCCGTCTTTTATGACCATTCCCTGTGTGAGAAGGTTCTGGAAAGGCTCATCTGTCTGTAGATATCCCATGTCGCGCAGGACCTTTACAAAAAATCTCGAATAGAGCAGATGCAGAACAGCGTGTTCTATGCCGCCGATGTACTGGTCAACGGGCATCCAGTAGTCGGTGCGTTCCCTGTCGAGCGGGCCGCCCTCGAAGTCAGGACAGGCGAATCGGGCAAAGTACCAGGATGATTCCACGAAGGTGTCCATGGTGTCGGTTTCACGCCGCGCAGCGGCCCCGCATTCAGGGCAGGTGGTCGAGTAGAAAGGCTTGTGGACGGGCAGGGGTGAGCCGCCGTTTTCCAGAAGCTCGACATCCAGGGGGAGCACAACGGGCAGGTCGTGCTCGGGGACCGGCACAACACCGCATTTCTCACAGTAAATGATCGGAATGGGCGCCCCCCAGTAGCGCTGCCGCGAAATTCCCCAATCGCGGAGTCGGTACTGCAAGGTCAATTCTGCAAGCCCTCTTTTTGCCAGGGCCTCGGTTATCGCAATCCGGGCGGCTTCGGACCCCATTGCGGTAAACTCCCCGGAGTCAACCAGAACACCGTCTTGCTCAAACGCATGGGTGAGGTCCTGTGCCAAAGGAGCTTGCTGTGCCTCGGAAGGTTTTATCACTACCCGGATCGGCAGGCCGTATTTTTTCGCAAATTCGAAGTCGCGCTGATCGTGCGCCGGGACCGCCATGACAGCGCCTGTGCCGTAGGCTATGAGTACGAAGTTAGCCACGTAAATCGGCATCTTT
The DNA here is from genome assembly GCA_049509275.1 of Syntrophobacteraceae bacterium. Classification (GTDB taxonomy): domain Bacteria; phylum Desulfobacterota; class Syntrophobacteria; order Syntrophobacterales; family Syntrophobacteraceae; genus SbD1. The sequence continues at coordinate 5,400 of JBELAB010000160.1, forward strand.
TTCCCGGTGACCGGGTTGATGCAGCAGCTTCCGGTAAATACGCCCTCTTTTTCGAGCAGATCCGCTTCGCGCTCATCGCGCTTAAACCGCTTTGCTCTTTCGACAAAATCGAGCACTGCGGCTTCTTGAGGCTTTCCACGGCATAGGTCGGCCACCATCGGATGTTCGGGGGCCACGCTCATGAAGGTAGCTCCGAAAAGCGTGTCTGTGCGGGTCGTGAAGACCGAGATGTTTCCCTCGCCCGATTCGAGTGGAAAGAGCAACATGCTTCCAGTGCTTTTCCCTATCCAGTTCTGCTGCATGACAAGCACCCGCTCGGGCCAGCCGGGCAGCTTGTACGTGCAATCAAGCAGTTCGTCGATATAAGCGGTAATCTTGAAAAACCACTGCTCCATCTCCTTTTGTACGACCGGAGTGTCGCAGCGCCAACAGGCGCCTGCTTCTACCTGTTCGTTTGCCAGCACGGTCCCACACTTCGAGCACCAGTTCACATAGGAACTCTTTCTGTAGGCCAGGCCCCGGTCATACATTTTGAGGAAAAACAACTGCTCCCACCTGTAGTAGCTGGGATCGCACGTTGCAAACTCACGCGACCAGTCATACGAAAACCCCAGTTGCCTGAGCTGGTTTCGCATGTAGTCGATATTGTCGTAAGTCCATTTCGCCGGGTGGGTCCCCGCTTTTATTGCGGCATTTTCGGCGGGCATTCCGAAGGCGTCCCAGCCCATCGGATGGAGCACGTTGTATCCCAGCATCCGCATGAAGCGGCCAACCACATCGCCTATGGTGTAGTTGCGGACGTGACCCATATGAATGCGGCCCGAGGGATATGGAAACATCTCCAGCAGATAATATTTTTCCTTATCCCTGTTTTCACCAACTTTGAAAACCTGGGACTTATCCCAGTATTGCTGCCATTTGTGTTCGATGGACTTAGGGGAATATTTTTGTTCCATAGATTACCTTAACTATAAAATCCTGTTCAAAAAACCGGCAGGCTCGAACGAGCCGGCGCTAAAGTACGAAGTATATCAAATACCAGATCGGGCGGGAAATTGGAATAAAACAGAGGCGGGGAAGAGGGAAGAGGCTTTGATCGGTGATCGCGTAACGGTTCACCGCAGACACGGAGATCGCAATGTAAAGCTTTGCGGGACAGGATTTACAGGATTAACAGCTAAGAAAAACTGTGAACTCACCGCAGCAGCTCATGTTCTGCACTGACTGGAGGCA
>JBELAB010000161.1:0-6624 GCA_049509275.1 Syntrophobacteraceae bacterium
ATAACAAGTCACACCTGTAAAGGTCTACTCATGAATCGAAGATGATCAATGTATTTTTAAAAAAGGGGAACCATTTTGCCCGCAGGTTGTCAAAGAAGGTGAAATACCTGAACCAAAAGGAAAGCATGACGAAATCAGGCTGTAGTCCGTCAGCCCAGGCTGTCCGGCGTCAGCGCCGAGAGGGGCCTGGGCAAATGGCTAAAAATTCTTGCACAGGACACAGAATGATTCAATAATGCTCATTGAGTCGGTGTAAATCATTAAAGGGTTCACGATGGCTCCGTTTGGAACATTTCTAATACTTTTGTCCGCCGCCGCCATACTGGTTGGGTCTTCCGTACCGGGTTTTGCGTTTGTCCTTGCAGGCGGACTCGACCCGATTGAGTTTCGCACTGAATTTGAGTCTTCATTTTTGGCGGGAGATACTGCCCGCAAGGCGGAACTCGCCACCGGCCGTCCGGACTTGCTCCGGCCGTTACTGGACCAACTGCTTGCCGACTTCTTGTCGGCATCACAGAGAAACGATGCGGGCGTAAAAAAACACGTGTTAAACTTTGCGGCCTCTGTTGCCGGGCAGGGAAAAACACTGGCTGGAGACCAATGGCCGGCGCGGCAGATAAAACGTTACAGTTCATGGTCCGGCAAAGAGATAGAGGGCAAGTTGCAGGCCGATGGCTTCTTGCGGTCTGCGGAGAACGCATTCGAGGATGGCCGCTACAGCGATGTTCTTAGTCCAGGCAGGTCTGCACTCGATCTGTATGCCAGGATCGGTGACAGTGCAGGTGAAGGGGATGCGCTCCATGTTCTTGGGCAGGCCCAGAGAAAGCTGGCCAATTATTCCACGGCAATTTTGCTGCATCAGCGTGCCCTGGCTATTGCCCGAAATAATCGGGACAGATTCCGGCAGGGATGCAGCCTGATAGATCTTGCCGATGTATATGAGCGCCGGAAGAACTGGCCTCGGGCTGTAAAACTATACGGTGAGGCTTTGCGAATACTAAAGGTTCCGGCTGAATGGCGTGAAGCCGGGCGGGCGCTGAGACAGCTCGGGGACGTCTACGTCGCGACCGGCGAGTTCAAACGTGCCTACGAAGTCTATTCCCGTGCCCTGTCATATGCAGAAGCTGCGAACGAACCGGTTCTCATTGCGGAGTACAACGATTATCTCGGGTACTGCTACCGGGAGGTGGGGGATTACGAAAATGCTATCAGGCGCCATCGCAAGGCGGCCTCTGCGGCCGAAAAGATAGGGATGCCCGCAGCCGCTGCAAGGGCCCGGGCCCGGGCGTTCAACCACTTGGGGATCTGTTTGCAGGCCCTGGCCGAGCAAACCGTCTCTGATGGAGAGTTGGTCAAGGGACGTGAATTCTATGCGGATGCAGTCAGCTCAGAAGAAGAGGCTCTGAGACTCTCGAAGGAAACTGAAGACCGCTGGCGTCAGGGCTATGTCTTGAGAGAGCTCTCCACCATTCACCGCCAGCTCGGCATGACACTGGCCGCAGACGAGGCGGCTGTAGAGTACCGGAACGCTTTGAGCTATGCGGATCAAGCACTGGAATTGGCTCTGTCCATGAAAGAGCAGGAATGGGAAGGCCTGGCCCTCCACCAGAAGGGGTTAGCCCTCGCGCTTCTGGGAGAACAGTCCGAGGGGTTGGCCGCATTCCAGCGTGCTCTTGAGCTTTGGGAGGGCATCGGCGATCTCTGGTCGGCCGGATATGCCTACCGTTTTATCGCGCGAAAGTTCAAAGAACCCGACGGAAAGCTCGATGAGGCCGCGCGGGCCTACGAGCAGGCCCGCGCGGCGTTTCAAAAGATTGGCAATGCGGAACTTGAAGCATACGCAATGACTGATATGGCGCGTATCTATGGAGCACTCGATCAAAAGAAAAAGGCCGCAATGCTCTACGATGGGGCCATAGCCAAACTGGAAGGCGTACGCTCGAAAGCGGGATTTCTCGAGTTCAAAAAATCCTTAATGGGAAAAGTCTACGACAGATACGAGGAAGCCACGCTTTTCATGCTTGAAAACGGGTTGGACGATCAGGCTTTCAAGCTTGCGGAGAGCATGAAAGCCCGGCTTTTTCTGGATCAACTGGCTGAGGCCCGTGTGGATTTGAGTAAAGGCATCGATCCGGGCTTGAAGCGTAAGCGTGATCAGCTTGAAAAAGATCTCTCCGATATGACGAACAGAATTGGGGAAGCTTACCGGAAAAAACCGCCTGATGATGCCGCAATCTCAAGGCTGCGAGAACGGCAGGAACAGCTCGAGGAAGAGCTTGACAGGTTGAAAAAGCAGATACGGCTCAAGAACCGCGCCTACGCGTCGGTTCAGTACCCGCAGCCCGTATCTATCCGGGAACTCCGGAGAAAAGTGTTGAGGGATGATGAAGCGCTGATCGAATATCTGATATCGAAGAGGGGCGTCTACTGTTTTGTCGTTACCACAGAAAGATTTCAGGTGGCCAGACTGCCTGTCGATGAGGATAGTCTCAAGGGCGGCCTGGAGCCGCTTCTGAAAAACCTTGTCCGGGGTCCGCGATATGGTGAAGGCGACATCCAACGCGCAGCTTCCGATATTTACGGCCTCCTGCTCAAACCATTCGAGTGGGCAATGAAAGGCCGCACTCTCTTCATAGTGCCCGACGGCATTCTGGCTAAGCTGCCTTTTGAGAGCCTTGTTGTATCCGATGCGGCCGGCTGGCATTATCTCATTGAACAACAGACTGTCAAATACGTGCAGTCAGCCTCTGTGCTTGCCACCCTGAGGGCCGGTGGCGCGGGTGGCGCCAAAAGCCGCCTTTTCATGGGTTTCGGAGACCCGGTATATGATTTTGATAATTTCAAAGCCGGGAAGCACGAATATGGAGAGATTTCAAACGGCGGGCCCGACAGATCTGCGCCAACGAGATATTTCCGCGTTGGTGGGAAATTGGACAGGCTCGAGGGGAGCGGTAAGGAGGTCAGGGCCATAGAGCACATTTTCGCTGACGCGAACCCGGGTGTTAACTCCAGTAAAGTTTTCCTGAGAGCCGATGCTACAAAGGGAAACGCCAGGCGTCCCGATACGGCGCTGTATGGATATATTCACTTCTCCGCACATGGCATTCTGGCCCCTCGTTTTCAGGCGATAGCCCTGAGCCGGATTCCAGGCGAAGATGAAGACGGGTTCCTGACGCTCGCGGAAATAATGAACTTGAGATACAATGCGAGAGTGGTCGTGCTTTCAGCCTGCGAGACCGGCTTGGGCTGGGCTGAACGGGGAGAAGGAATAACCGGGCTTACCCGTGCCGTTATGTATGCCGGGAGCCCGTCAGCCGTCGTGAGTCTTTGGAGCGTGGATGATGAGGGGACCAGAGACCTCATGGTTCGGTTCTATGACAACATGATCCGAAAAGGGCTCGGAGCGGCCGAATCTCTGCGCCTGGCAAAAAAGGATATGCTGAAAACCAAGTACGGTAACCCGTTTTTCTGGTCGGCTTTTGTGATGTACGGCGAATAACGGAGGACGGAGGACAGAGGACAGAAGACGGAAGGCGGAAGACAGAAGACGGAGGACGGAGAAGGGAGAACGCGGGTCCCGCCGAGCCTGCCGCCACTTCGGGCCGCCTCCGACGAGTATCGGTTGGACCCATTCTCGGCGCCCCTCGCAGCTCGAACCGTTCGATTGGAGAACAATTCTAAAAATTGAAACCATGTCCACGAATCGCACACATTACCGGGTGAAGGGAATTACCCGGTAATGTTCGATAAGATGGCTGCAACTGCCGGGCGGTCGGCGGGGCCCTTACCGATGTGATGCATTCTGACGATACCTGAAGGATCGATGAGCACGTCCCCACCCCGCTGGCTCACATCTCCTGCCGACTTTTTGGGGAAGCGCCCGCGCGCCATCTCCTTCAAATAGGCCCACCAGGTTGCGGGGCCCCAGATGTCCCAAAAACTCGCGTTCAGCATCCCGTATGCGTTGTATACTCTTCGGGTATCATCGACCAGGAGGGGCCAGAGCAGTCCGGTATCCTCCGCGTAGCTGCGGGCCAGATAGCCGGCCTCGAAAGTAACCACCACAACGCGAACATTTCTGTCCCCCAGTTCCCTATCGCGCTGCCGCAACTGCAGCAGATGGCCCTGGCAAGGCAATCAGCCCAGGTGCCGATGGAAAACCATTAGCAGCCATGCCCCCCGGTAATCCTCGATACGATGCATCCTGCCGCTGAAATCCGAAAGCTCGAACGGCACGGCAGGCCGGCCAACCAGGTTTTGAAACAATCCCTTTTCGCTCTGTTTTGCGGGCAATGTCATCTTCCTCGAACGTGGTTTCTCACTATGCAGCCGGAAGCCGATGGCTGGAGGCCATCCAGCGCACCCTACTCCCTCGGGTTCGACCGATCTTGTGAACCGTCGGTCATATTGGCGCTCTGATCGTTTTTCTTTGAGAGCGCCGCCAGGATCGTGTCAAGTTTCTCGCCCAGGTGACCAACCTCCACGTTGTTCTTATAGGCCATAACAATAATCTTAACCGACACCAGGAACACCCCGGTTTCCAGAAAGATATCGTGGGTCAGCCCTTTTATAAAGAGTGAGGCGACAAACAGCCCAAGAGTAATGAGCGCTATGATAAACGATCCGATGTCGATGTGCCTGTTCATGGTTCTGTTCCCTCTATCTTCGCCGGACAATGATTCTCTGAATAATGCGTCAACTCAATCCGGCCGAACATTCAGGGGCTGGAGGATAAATACTTTATCTTCAATTTTGAAGCAGTCCCGTCAAGTTTCCGATCCAGTGTCCATAGTGGGACATCCGTCAAGAAGGCCGAAGCGAGCAAATGCATATCGATGTAGCCCAGACCCTTTCCCATGAGGCTGTGAGTTTCTATTAACTCCATCACTTCGTGATGTTCCGCATGGATCGCCATAGGCAATGCATGCAGAAGAGAAAGTATTTCAGACCGGTTCTCGAGGTTCCCACACGCAAGTTCTCCTATGATGAAAGAATGGCCGGCAACATGGCCTTCGTTCAACAGCGTTTCAAGCCCGATGTTCCCATCCCGCAGGTGCGCCACCCACACTGAAGTGTCAACAATAACCATTTTAGGTGTCCCCCGCTCTTCTTCGAGCTATCATTTCCAATTGCTTTTCAGTTCCGCCCAATTTAGCAAGCCTCCTGCTGCCTTCCCTCGCTATGAGCGCTTCGAGGCCGAGCCTGACGAGAGAAGTTTTTTCCTTAACGCCGGTCAACTTTGCCGCCTTGTCGAGCAATTCATCTTCTATGTTCAGGGTTGTTCTCATGAAAAGACCTCCTCAGAAAATATGCACTAACATGATGTATTAATATGTATCAATTGTATGTATTTGTCAAGAATGAACAGAAGCGTCAATTTAGAGATTTAGGAATTCGGGAATTTTGGGATTTGGGAATTTAGGAATTTGTGGCTGTAAGGTTTCAAACAGTTATTTGACCGGATGAATCTGAAACTCTCGATATAATCCGAAGGCCCAACCATCTTCGAACAACTTGCTGAACGCCTGACAGTACGCCGCGTTTTTCATACGGAGGGAATCAGGTTCTTTTGCCTCTGACGGCATTGACAGCCTCCATTGATCTGCACCTGGCGGAAATCAGACAAGATAGCTTGCCAATTCCTTCATAGCCTTCGCAATATCCTCAATCGCCTCGTGCATTCCTTCACCGTAAGATCCGCTCTCCGATGCTCCTTCCTTCTTGATCTTGTCCTGAACCTCGAACTTGAGTTTTTTTAATCTTTGAACATGTTCTTCAAGTTGGGCTCGGCGCCTTTCCTCCTTGTCTTTGGTGATCTCAGGATCAATTTGCCGCAGGAGTTCATCGGCTTCAGCAAGCATCTTTTCGATGTCTTCGTGTTTCAAAGTCGTTCCCATAATTGCCTTTCTGCCGGATTACCGGCTCTCGTTTCCCGAAATATAGGATCGGAGTCTCAACTGTGTATGCCTGCCTCTCTTAACCCGTGGTTGCCTCCAGGATCCATTTGCTGTAATGCCTTGTTTACACAATAGAGGAGCCCTTCCTGTCTTAGCGGTTTAGTGAGGTAATCGATAGCCTGCATGTTAAAACTCGCCTTAATCGTTTCCGCAGTGGGATATGCCGTCATGACGATCACGCGGGTTTTGAGGTTTCTCCGAATTACCTCCTGTAAGATATCAATGCCCCATCCATCATCGAGAATGATATCTGCAAGTATCAGGTCGAATTGCGTTTCATCCATTCTTGCCAGAGCTTCCCTATAACCTTTGGCAGTGATCACGTTATACCCTTCGGCTGCAAGGAATCTGTGAAAGCTGAACCTGATGCTTTCTTCATCATCGATTACTAGAATATTTGCGTTCATTCAGTACCCTTCTGAGAGGCTCCCTTATTTCAGAATGGACTCGGCAGTACTCGCTTCTTCTTTGGAAACAGCAACCGCCGCCACTCACCTGTCAGGCACGTGGCAGACAGATGAGAAAAATACACGATGATATCCGTCGTATTTTGCAATTATCAATATCTGTGCCGAAGAAGCAAATGAAACATCTCATTCGATATTATGATGTTATAACGTAATCTTACGGCTAAACGGGCAGCGTTCTGGTCCTATCCGGAAAGAAA
>JBELAB010000162.1:0-6610 GCA_049509275.1 Syntrophobacteraceae bacterium
TAGGTCGCGATGAGTGTCTTTTTCTCTTTGACGCACCGATGGATAAGCAGCCCCACCTCGGGATCTTCGGCCTCAACAGGAGCGATTCCCCGATTGAGATATTGGATCTTCCAGAAAGACCGGGTGGAGGGCCGCTGCATTCCGATGACAAATTTGCACGGCGCCCCCGTCACTTTGTGCACTGAATCTGCTACGACCCCGGCCATGACGGCGCCCACGAACCCCACACCCATCACCACTACGATCTCACGCCCCAAGCTGCGATGCTCCGCGACAATTTTTCCGATCCGCGCAAACTCCGCTTGGTGGTCGGATTGCTTTGGAATCGGGAAAACCTCACCGGCTGGGGATGTGGAATAGAGGTCGCTGCCGGCTTCCAACTCGTTAGACGTTTTGTTTTGCATTCCAGCCTGATCCTCGTATGAGAGACTAAGTAAAATACTAAGCAGAAGAATATCACTTCCCCTGCGCATCCCTTAGCGATGTACCCCGCGTAGCGCGGAAGGCGACCGCATCGAGTGTCTATCGTTTGCGTTGGGCGTTCGCGGGATGCCTTCCCCAATAAGCCAAGTGTGATCGAAAGATTTATGCGTTGAGCACAAAATACAGGTATCCTGCGAAAACCTATCTCTCAGATCAGTGTATACAAAGTCGCCGGGCTGTTCAATTAGATTCAACCGCGCCTGGAAACACTCTTTTGCCATGCTGCGGCTTCCGGCAGGCATTTCCCGGCATTTCGCCATTTTCCCAGGCTGACAAACAGAGTATTGAAATCATCAAGATTTGCTAAGGCGGTCGAGCAGGTAGTTTTTCGTGGCATTTGCCATCGCATTTAATTAGTATTGGCATGCGAGGTGAAAAGGTATGGAACTGATTAAAAAGGAAGAATTTTTGCTTGCTACAGAGCGGATGTTTCAAGAAAGCATCCAGGCAAAACAGGATCTCTGTAACATGGCGAAAGAAACTATTTGGGAGATGGTCGGGCTGCTCAGCCGGGCCTTCCTTGCCAAGCATCGACTTTTTCTTTTCGGTAATGGCGGCAGTGCTGCAGACGCCCAACACCTGGCAGCCGAGTTTGTAAACAGCTTTCAAATAGAACGGCCTGCTTTACCTGCAATGGCGCTCACGGTTGACACATCAATTTTGACGAGCATAGCAAACGACTACGACTTCGACGACATATTCGCAAAGCAACTGCGGGCCTTAGCGCAGCCCGGGGACGTCGCTTTAGCGATAAGCACAAGCGGCCGATCCCGCAATGTGATCAGGGCAGTCAAATGGGCGAGAGAGAACGGTGTTCTCACAATCGGTCTGGGCGGCTCTTCTGAAACTGAAATGGACCTGTATTGTGATATTATCCTTCATGTTCCGTCCCTGGTAACAGCCAGGGTGCAGGAGTGTCATATCACCGTCGGGCATATAATCTGCGCCCATGTGGAAGAGATGATTTTCGGGCGAGACCGTTAACCCTAAACCATGAAAAGGCCAATCTCCACAGCCCGCCCCCCCACCCGCGAGGCAGGCCGGGCAAGCGTTGTTTGAGGTCTTATGCCTCGGCAAAGGCTTTGAAAAAGGTGTAGCAAAAGACACCGTCAGGTTCCGTCGTCCTGTACAGGTCGCGAATTCCTTTGTCGAAGGATTTCCGATCCATGAGTCCGGCAGCCACCGCCTTTTCCCGGACGCCCTCGATCATTGCAGTGAAGGTGTTTTTGGTAAAGCCTTCAACGAAATGAGGCCTGCTGGAGTCGACATAAACCATGCGGGGCGAAACACGGCAGTTGCTGAAACCGGCCTTTGTCAGCAGGGGATAAAGCTCGCGTCCGATCAGGGCATTCCCGCCCTCCCGGGCCTGAAGGGCGATCTGGGAATTTATGGCCTTGCGGGCGTCATGGCTTTCAGGATGGAAATAGACTGAGCCGTGATCCCCTTCGATAACGGTGATCGTTCCGCCGGGTTTTATAACGTGTTTCAGACATTTCAACGCCTCGACCGGATTTGCGAGATGTTCGAGCACGAAGCAGACAAAAACGTGGTCGAAGTATGCCGTTTCAAAAGGCAGTCTAAAGATGTCGCCCTGCTTAAGAGTCACATTGGTGATCCCCTCTGAATCCAGCTTCTTTTGAGCTTCGGCCAGGGACGCTTCGGATACGTCGATTGCTATTATTTCGGCGCCTTGACTGTTTCGGGCAAGCATTGACGTTTGCGACCCAACCCCGCATCCGGCTTCGAGAACTCGGCTCCCGGCCGGAAAATAAGAGTCCCAATGCAGCAGGCCGGCCAGGGTCGAGGCCTGGTCCTGAAGCCGAATGCTTTCCCGCGAATTGTATCCGTGTATGTATGCTTTTTTCATCGGGAACTGCTCTTCATATCCGGGATAATGTGGAGGACTTATTATTCACTCTGAACCCTGGAGCCTTGCGTATAGCTTTTGCACTGCCTCCAGCGACTCAAGCGTGTCCACCCCTGCCACCTCTTCTTCGGGCGCAGGCGTCATTCCCACCGGCAAGCCATCCTCATTCATCATTTCAGCTAAGTCCGTGAGGAAATACTCCTTGATGGTAAACCACTGTCCGTCCTGCTGCTTTCTGACATCGTGCGGCCTCTTTTCCAGTTGGTCCAGGTAGCTGAGCAGGGTGGCCTTCCCGGCGGCATAGACTCCGGCGTTGCAGTACCTGAGCCTGCTCTGCCTTTCTAAAGGAAAATCCTTCCAGTATTTCCATTCCACAATCCTGGTTACCTGTTGGCCTTCCATCTCGATCATGCCGTACTGTCGCCTGTCCTTGCATTCGAATGCCAGCAGCGTCAGCTCGAAGCGTCCAAGCAGGTCAAGAAGTCTGTAATAAGTAGCCGCCCGGATGAGGGGGACATCCCCCATTGTAATTATCACACGGTCCGCATCGGCGGAATTGAGAAAGGAACGCGCCGCAAGCAGGGCTCCGCCTGTGCCGTTCGTAACCGGCTGGTAGACAAAAGATATCCCCCGGCCCTCGGTGACACGGCGCACCTGTTCTGCGTGGTAATTGACCACGATTCCCCTGGGACCGGCGGGAAGGTTATCAAGGACTTCCCTGATAAGGGGACGGGCGCCCTGGTAGGGGGATTTTGCCGGGATCAGAGGCAGAAGTGTCTTGTTGCCGAAATACCCCTTCACGCGGGTCCCTCTTCCTGCGGCAAATACGAGGCTGGCGACCGTGCTCATTTTATCCAATTCGATCTTTCGGATTTAAGGGCTGTTGGCATTAACTCCATCCGCTTGCCGGTGGGGTTCGGCCCCGGCCTGGACATCCCGGGGCGACGTTTCCGGCGAGTCGCCAATTGTGGGACTTTTATCTCCCACCGTCTTTTTTTTCAGTTCGTAATAGTGTGAAACAGCATTTCGGTGCTCCTCGGGGGTAACCGAAAAGTGGTGAGTACCATCATTGTTGCTTACAAAATAGAGGTACTGGGCCCCTTTTTCAGGATTGAGCGCCGCTTTGATGGATTCCGTCCCGGGGCTGCAAATCGGTCCGGGCGGCAGGCCTTTGATGCGGTAAGTGTTATAGGGACTTTGCCTCGTCAGATGCGCGGCGGTAACCGGTCCTGAAAAGCCAGGGAGGTCGTAAACCGCTGTTGGGTCGCTCTGAAGCGGCATGTTGATTTTGAGCCGGTTGTAGAAGACCGCTGCAATGCGCGGCCGCTCGGCATCGACCACAGCCTCCTTTTCTATGATGGAAGCCAGAATGATGATCTCATGCAAAGATAACCTGAGTTCTTTCACACGGTCCGGCCACTCCTTGGGCAACCTTTGCCAGAACCGCCGGACCATTTTCTCTGCGATGGAATCAATCGAGACAGGTTTTGTGAATTGATAGGTGTCCGGGAAAAGATAACCTTCCAGGCCGTTCGCCTCAACTCCGAGCGATCTGGCAAATTTGGCGCTGCCGGCAACCTCGATGATTTCACTCTCCGCCGCAAGTTCTTTTTGCTGGAGAATCCTCGCCACATCCCACAAGGTGGACCCTTCAGGCAGGGTAACAGTATGGATCACCACCCTTCCATTTACGATCTGGTCGAGGACCTGTTCCGGGGTGTAAAGGGTCGAAAAAGCGTATTCGCCTGCCTTCATGCGGTGAAGGGAATTCTTCAACCAGCCGAGTAGATAAAACGCGCGCGCATCCCTGATGACCCCCTGAGATTCAAGGAGCCTGGCGACTCCATAGGCGCTTGTTTTGGGAATTAAAAACTGCTTGCTCTCGGCAAAAGGTTTGGCAGGCAGGCGCAAAAAGAGCCAGAAATGAAAAGAACCCAGGATTGCCGTAACGGCCGTAAGACAGGAAAGGATCAGCAAGAATCCGGAAACCGCCTTGCAGACCTTATTCAGTAGGGACATGCTAACCTCCGGCGTTGGGTCTCCTTTAACACAGGAGTTCGGGTTTTGGCAATCTTGACCGATTCCGATGATGGATAATCCGGAGGAAATCAATTGTAAAAAGCGGAGCGCATGGTAGACTACATATGGTTTATTTGAAAGTCCCCCTGAAGTCTATTTTTTCCGGCCTGATCTTTCGAAGCGGCAGAGCTGCTGATGGACAGAGCTGGAATTGTATGCCAACTGTTCAAAAAGGTTTGTATTCTCATGCCGGGCGATCTGTACAGGGAAGCTGGAGTTGACCTGAACAAGGCAAACGAACTTGTCCGACGAATCAGGCCGATAGTTCGTTCAACCTACCGCAGCGGGGTCATCACCGATATTGGCGGTTTTGGAGGGTTATTCTCCCTGAATCTCCAGGATGTGAAAAACCCCGTACTGGTTTCTTCCACCGATGGAGTGGGGACCAAGCTTAAAATCGCATTCATAACGCACAGGCACGATACTGTCGGAATAGACCTGGTGGCCATGTGTGTCAACGACATCGTGGTTCAGGGCGCGAGGCCTCTTTTTTTCCTGGACTACCTTGCCATGGGACGCATAGACCTCGGTCTGGTCGAGCAGCTTGTCGCGGGGATCGCTGCCGGATGCAAAAAGGCGGACTGTTCCCTGATCGGAGGGGAAACGGCAGAAATGCCTGATTTTTACAAAGAAAACGAGTACGACATGGCCGGTTTCGCAGTTGGCCTTGTTGACAACTCTCAGATCATAGACGGCTCTACCATCCGGGTTGGGGATCGGATTATCGGGCTGGCCTCGAGCGGTTTGCATTCAAACGGGTACAGCCTTGCGCGGCGCATCATCTTCGACAAACTGGGCCTAAACCCTGACAGCTTCGTTTCGGAACTGAACCGAACCGTTGCCGAGGAACTTCTCGAACCCACCAACATCTATGTCGAACCCGTTCTGCATCTTCTGCGCAAGCACCGGGTTCATGGGATGGCTCATATCACCGGGGGCGGTTTCTACGACAATGTCGAGAGGATTCTGCCGCGCGCCTGCAAGGCGCTCATACGTGGGGATTCCTGGAAAGTCCCTCCCATCTTCAACTTCCTTCGCGAAAAGGGCAATGTTTCGCCGGAAGAAATGAACCATGTTTTCAATAACGGGATTGGATTCATAATAGTCGTAGGGTCTTCCGAGGTCGAAGATACACTGGCTTTTCTTCGCGGCATGCTCGCCGGGGTCTATATCATCGGAGAGATTGTGCCTCGGGAGCCCGGCGCTGAGGCTGTAAAGATAGTGGGCGGATAAGGGAATATCCTTGTTATTCAAAGCGCATTCTGCTATTATGAAGTTTTTTGACCGATCAATACGAGCTGTGCCAGCTCTGTGGAAAGGAATCTGGAATCATGAGCAGAGTATGTGAATTCTGCGGCAAAACCCCTCATGTAGGCAACAACGTCAGCCATGCAAATAACAAGACCAAACGTATCTGGTATCCCAACCTCCAGCAGGTGCGGCATGTCCGCCAGGACGGCAGTGTCAGGCGTGTGCGCGCCTGTACGCGATGCATCCGTTCCGGGGTTGTTGTGAAGCCTGTCTGATCATCATGGGTTTTGCCACCGACTTTTGAGACGATTCGTCCCGAAATCCCTGCGGTTTCAAAATGTCTAGAACATACATCACCGATCCCGAAAAGATGACCCATTTCGGATATCTTGCCATTCCCGAGACGGAAAAGGTGGAATGGGTCCGCCGGCATTTCAACAGCGTTGCCTGCAAATATGATTCCATGAACACTTTGCTGAGCCTGGGGATCCATTACCAGTGGAAGCGGATGGCCGTGAGAATGATGGGATTGCGAAGCGGGGACCATGTGCTCGACGTATGCGGCGGGACCGGAGATCTTTCGCGGATGGCCGCCGGGCAGGTGGCGCCTTCAGGCCGCGTGGTGCTCTATGATATCAACTGGGAGATGATGGCGGCCGGGTGGCCAAAGACCTCAGCTTTGCCCTATTCCAGCCTGGTTTGTTCCGTACAGGGCGATGCCGAAAAAATAGCCTTTCCGGACAAAAGCTTCGACGCGGCGATGGTTGGCTTCGGGATAAGAAATCTCACACATTTTGAAAAAGGCTTCATGGAGATGCACCGGGTCCTAAAAGCAGGCGGGACCTTTATGTGCCTCGAATTTTCCGAACCGGTGACACCCTGGTTTCGACGCCTCTACGATTTTTATTCATTTCATGTAATGCCCTTCAT
>JBELAB010000163.1:0-6600 GCA_049509275.1 Syntrophobacteraceae bacterium
CTGGCTGCTGTTCGCTGGCGGGTCTGACCGCCAAGGCCGCCAAATGAGAAAAAATCCTGGAAAATGTCTCCAAACGAGCTGAAAATATCCTCAAAACCTCTAAACCCGCTGAAGCCCGTCCCCTGCAAGCCTTCATGACCGTATGTGTCATAGAGGCGCTTCTTTTGAGGATCGTGCAAAACCTCGTAAGCCTCGGCGGCGTCCTTGAATGTTTCCTCGGCTTGCTTATCGCCCGGGTTCCTGTCAGGATGGTATTTGAGCGCAAGCTGCCGGTAAGATTTCTTGATCTCTTCTTCACCCGATTGCCGCGACACTCCCAAAATCTCGTAATAATCTGTCTTCCCCATCTAGACCGATGTCCTCCTGGAGTCCTTGCGATTATGTACAGGGAATAAGTTATTCGGCAGGTACTTAACCCGTAAACACGATATCTGTCTTTGTCAAGCGTGAACCGGCCCGGGACAACATTTTCGCACTACTCTGCCTGGGGACTCTCCGGCGGCTGATCTTCCTCTAAATACCGATCCGAAGTTCCATATTCGATAGAAGCGCCATAGGAAATGACTTCGTCAAGTATCTCCTGGATGTCCGTTCTCGCCACGTCCGCCTCCTGCATCGTCGCCTCGGCGGGAAGCGGCCTGGATTCATCAATCTGGCGTACGTTGTCCGGATTTATGTTACCTGCCGCAATCTCCCGTAACGCCAGAACAACTTCCTTGTTACCCTTGAGGTTTTCGAGCGTGGGCAACGCGCCGTGTCGCAACTGCAAAACGCGCCGGACCGCAAGGTGCACCAGTGTAAAGCGGCTGTCCACATTAGCGAGACAATCTTCTACGGTTACCCGAGCCATCAGCAATCTCTCCTCTCTGACATAGCTTTCCTGGACAGTAACAACAAAAACAGAGGCCGTCCGAGTCCATGGAATTGACCGTTTGCAAACGGCCATTTTCAACCGGACGGACAGCCTGAACTTTCAAATACCCGATGATTAGAGTCGATTATATAAACCCGGCGCAAAGAGTTGGCAACCCAAAAAACCCGTCGCGCGTCATAAGGTCCGCCCTTTCGGCTGATTAAAGTCGCCGTGGCCCTTTCCATCACTCATTTTTAAAGCTTATAGGTCCAAGCTCCTTTTCTTCTTCCTCGCTGAGTTCCATGCCCTCAAGCCTGGCGAAAGCGGGTGGCAGCCTATCTGTGTATATGTCGCCGCCGCCCCCCAAAATATCTGCGTAATTGTCAATGCCCAGGTCGCTCATCCATAAAGGCCTTTTCTGCTTTCTGAGCTCAGCTATATTAAGTTCGTGAATATTGAGATTTTCCATTGCCAATCTCCGTCGCTTGAAGCGATATTGAATTGTCATAACATCTTATACGAATGGGCAGGAACTACAGAACCATTCATCTTATAAAGATAAGCACGCGCTATCACAGGTGTCAAACTGAGATGGTGGGTGTGAGGTCCGGGGCGGCAAAGGGGAAACGGGTCCCTCCAAAGGCGGGAGGCATTCAGGATGCGACTTCCGATATCCGTTCTTCCAGCTCCGGTATCCGACTCCCGGCGTTCTACCGCCCGACGGTTATTTGTCCATGCATTCCGAGAGTGGAATGCAAAGCCTTGTTGCAGTAAAATGTGTAGACTCCCGGCTCAGGCAATTCCACATTAACGATGACGCTTCCGCCGGGATGAGGGTCAATGCTTTTGAGGATTTTCCCGTGAATGTCCTTCAACGTGAAGTTTACTTGAGATCTGGAGACATTCCTGACTTCGATACCCAACAGGCCCGGTTTTTCGACCTGGATTTTATTGGGCGAGAACTTATGACTGTCGGCTTCAATCGTTATTATGCTCCCCCCGCTGCTCATCGGCGCGGCGGTCTGAACCTTACCCTTGTCCGCGCATCCCGCGAGGGCCGCGATCACCACAAGAATGACAAATACCGATCTTTTTGAATCTGGACGCATACACTGACTCCATGTTGATTAGGTTTCGCGCAGTCCGGTTTTTGGGCTATCATAAATTAGTGACTGTTTGGGCCTGGCGCCATGCCGGCGCGCGCCGATTTAATTATTGACAGGGCTTGGCCGGCTGCTAATTTTAAGTATTTTCGGATAAAGAGCCGCTGAAGCCCCGGTGAATGGATGCATGGCGGAACAAAAGCCATTATAATTGGAGTGAAAACGCTGGAATATTTAAACAGTTGTTCTCAAAATATCACCTCGGGATCAGAACATGGAAAAAGGTGTACGCATTGCCGACCTGTTCAGGAATGAACATAGATACGTTGGCGAAAGGGCTCTGGTACAGGGCTGGGTCAGGACGAAGCGCGACTCGAAGGCCGGTATCAGTTTCATCGAGCTGAGCGACGGTTCCTGCATGAAAAGCCTCCAGGTGATAGCCGAACTGGACCGCCGGGATTATAGCGAGCTGCTTAACAAAATCACCACCGGGAGCGCCATTCTGGCCGAAGGGACCGTGTCGGCGTCTCCGGGGAAGGGGCAAAGCATCGAGCTGCGGGCCGAACGAATCCATCTGTATGGCTGGGCGGACCCGGCACTCTATCCTCTTCAGAAAAAGAGGCACTCCTTCGAGTATCTGCGGCAGATCGCGCACCTTCGGCCCAGGACCAACACGATAGGGGCGGCCGCAAGAGTTCGAAGCAGGCTGAGCTACGCAATTCACCAATTCTTCCAGGATCTTGGTTTTTACTATATACATACGCCGATAATTACCGCAAGCAACTGTGAAGGGGCCGGAGAAATCTTCCGCGTAACTACGCTCGATCCGACCTACCCCGGCGATATGGAGAACGAGGATCCATACCGGAACGACTTTTTCGCACGGCCTGCTTTTCTCACCGTGAGCGGTCAGCTTCAGGCCGAAATTTATGCTCTGGCCCTCGGGAGAGTATATACCTTCGGTCCCACTTTCAGGGCGGAGAATTCCAATACCAGCAGACATCTTGCCGAGTTCTGGATGGTGGAGCCGGAAATGGCTTTCTACGACCTTGAGGACGACATGGATATGGCGCAGGCTTTTATCAAGAAACTGGCCGGAGTGGTCCTCAACGACTGTGGGGAGGAACTGGAATTTTTTGCCCGCTTCATCGAGCCGGAATTGATGGGCCGTCTTCAAACCGTTGCCGAATCCGCTTTCGAGGTGATTACCTATACCGAAGCGGTCGATATCCTCAAGAAATCCGCAGAGCGATTCACCTTTCCCGTTGAGTGGGGACAGGACCTTCAAGCCGAGCACGAGCGCTATATAACGGAGAAGGTTTTTAAAAAGCCGGTGGGGATCGTCAACTTTCCCAGATCGCTCAAGCCTTTTTACATGCGCGTCAACGACGACGAAAAAACCGTGGCCGCCATGGACATACTGGTTCCCGGAACGGGCGAGATAATTGGCGGGTCCCAGAGGGAAGAACGGCTCGAAATGCTGCTCGAACAGATGCGACTCAAAGGGATTTCTATCGATGACTACCGATGGTACATCGAACTCAGGGAATTCGGGTCGGTTCCTCACTCCGGGTTCGGCCTGGGACTTGAGCGCCTGGTGCAATTCGTTACCGGTATCCCGAACATCCGCGAGGTTATTCCCTTCCCGAGAACACCTGGGCATGCGGAGTTCTAAAGCCGATGGATGGATCGTTATGCCGGCCGCACAACAGCAGTGCCGACTCGGCGCCCGGGAAACGATGGGATGCCTTGATGATCTGTCGGCCTCCAGGAGCAGTTTTGGAGGTGAAATCCTAATAAAACTGTGCCAAAGTGGTATTGTTCTTTTTTGTCAGCATTCTCCTCAACCAACCCCCAACATTTCAAGGAGTGAAACATGACTTCACATCAGCCCAAAAAAGCCGAGGACTGGGTAGAGAGAGCTAAAGCGTTTTGCACTGCCACCGGCAAAGAAATTGCCATGGCCGAGTTTACAAACCCTCGGGGACAGTTTGTCCAGAATCAGCAGTATATTTTTGTTCTGGACATGGAGGCAAACATGCTTGCACATGGTATGAACCAATTGTTCGTCGGGAAGAATTTCATGGAAGTCAAAGACACAACAGGCAAGAAGTTTATAAAGGAGATCGTCGACATGGCCAAGGAAAAAGGTGCGGGTTGGATAGAGTATAAGTGGTCCGATCCGATCAACAAAAAGACTATGCCCAAGACTCTCTATTTCGAAAAAGTCGACAACATGATCATCTGTTGCGGCACATACAGGGAAGTTCCGGATCCCTCGGAACTCGATCTGCTGTGATCTTTGGCCCAACCGGCACTCCCGGCGGTTAACGGATTTTTGGCATATTTTTGTTTGGGCCCGGAGTCTTCCAACAGTTCCGGGCCCTGTTCATTTAAGTGAAGGGCGAAAATAATCTGGTAAATCCGCTTACCGGCTTTAGACGGAAGTTCACTCTTCTAACTGCAGCCTTCACAGTTCAGGGTACGCACCGGTTAGAATCCTGCCCCGGTCTTGGTAATTGCCCCAAACCCGCTATCGCTCACCTTCCACTGTTTGTCCTTTTGGTCGAAGTACCATTTCTGGGTGAAGGTGACGGTCTGCAGGGTTGGCGAGTCGAGGCGCCAGAATTGGAAGTACACGATTGGGTTGGCCGAAGTGCTTTTATCTTTGTGTTCGATTTCTCTCACATTGTAGTCTGAAATTCTGATTTTACCTTTAAATCTGTCCACCTCGGCCCAGAAGTGTTCTTTTTTGTCCGCAGGCACGAAAGCGGCCGCCTCCGTATATTCCTCAGCTCTGAAAGCGCTGTTGAAGGCATCGACTGAGAGCGTCAGCGACTCCCCGAGTTTTTTGTCCTGGCGACCCGTAGAGGCGCATGAGGCCACGATCAGCGCTAGAAACAGAATAAAAGGGAGCCGGAGTCTTCTCGGGCCGGTTTTTGCACTTTGTGTCATAGTCTCTCCATAAAGAATCAGAATTTGCAATGACTGCAAAGTCATCGGGAACTGCCTGTATCTCATCGGGTGTTTCCGGACGGACAATGCGTTATTCTCATACAGAACAAGCCCCCGATCAAGCTAATTTCATTTCATTTTTTTGAGCTCAAAAATATCCTCCCATGGTTTCATTTAAG
This sequence comes from Syntrophobacteraceae bacterium, assembly GCA_049509275.1. Lineage (GTDB taxonomy): Bacteria > Desulfobacterota > Syntrophobacteria > Syntrophobacterales > Syntrophobacteraceae > SbD1. Next base: position 5,091 of record JBELAB010000163.1, read on the forward strand.
TATTATTCGGACATTTAATCGGTTAGAATAAAATGTCTGAGTTATCCCCACACAGAGTGAATTCAATGACCCAATACGTCTGGTGCAAAAATGAGGAGTGCAGGATTCCTGCATTTCGATGCGTCCTGTGCCGGTTGGACTGCTATGAAATGCGCGGGCGCACCCCGGAGGGTGAAATAAGCCAGGCCTTCGAATTATTAAGAAATTCCGGAAGATTCAAGGAGAGTTTTGTGATGAAACGCAAGGACAACGCCGAAGTTATCAAGAGCCAGCTTTCCTTTTTTGAAAGCAACGGCAAAGAGCAAACCGTGGAAACAGCCGAACAAAAAAACGGTAACAACATCTTTCTTCTGGACAACGGCAGGATCGAGCCTTTTTCCTCAGATGCGTACACGGCCTCGACCCTTTACCAGACGGTCGATTCCTTCAGCGTCGAGTGCAGACTGGTTCGGCCCGAAGAGCCGGGAAACATGGTTTTCGAAGGCAAGAGGCCATCGAAAAAGACCGTGCCCATCCTGGTCAGGAAAGGCGGAGAGTGCGTTCTTTTGGATTCCTGGGAAGAGCTGGAATCGGAGCCCTCTCGGCTTGCTAATGTCCACGAGGTGCTCGGAGCATTGCCTGTGAAGCAGGTTTTCGTTCTCAAAAGGAAATAGGTCCGCCATCTGTAGGGTTAGCTACTGTTTTATGACTTCGATTTCAAAGAGAAGCGGCCAAAGCTTGCCGGTAACGAAAATCCTGTCTTTTCCCGCATCGAATGCGATCCCGTTGAGGACATCGGCGTTGCTTGCGGGCGGCAATTCCCGACCCAAAGCCGACATGTCTATCCATCCGGTGACTTCACCCGTTTGTGGGGATATCATTGCTATGAAATCTTCCTGCCAGACGTTGGCAAAGATTTTGCCTTTTATGTATTCCAGTTCATTTAAGAAGCGGACCGGCTCGCCGTTGTCCAGCACGCGCAGCGAACGTTGCCGGGCCAGTGTTGCGGGATTCAGAAATATAAGCTCTTCAGTGCCGTTGCTCATTACCAGGCTTTTTCCGTCATTGGTCAGCCCCCAGCCTTCCCCGGAATAGCTGAATTCCCGTTCGACTGCAAAACTCTGCATGTTATATACGAACCCTTTTCCAGAGGTCCATGTGAGCTGGATGAGAGACCCATGCCACAGAGTAAGCCCTTCGGCGAAGTACTGGAACGGCAGATCGTATTGTTTCAGTACACGGCCGGTTTCCAGTTCCACCTGCCGCAAACTGGACTTGCCGTTCAAGCCTGTGCTTTCGTAGAGGAAGCCGTTGGCGAATATGAGCCCCTGAGTAAATGCGCAGGGATCGTGGAGATACCTTTTGAGGATTCTAACCTTAAACGTAGGAGCAAAATGGCGTTTGGCGGAGGATAGGGGCGCCGTTTCCGCTTGCCGTGCCAGCGCGGATTCGATGCACAAAGCCCGGTCCGTTCCGGGTGTGGTTCCCTGCAGGCTGATTGCCAAAAAAAAGCTCGCAGACAAACAGAACA
>JBELAB010000164.1:0-7081 GCA_049509275.1 Syntrophobacteraceae bacterium
GGGCCTGATCAATAAAATCAAAACCCTCAAAAGGCAGGCTTACGGGTTCCGGGATTCTGAGTATTTCAAATTGCGGCTCTACCATCTTCACACGCAAAGGTACTCGTTAGCCGGATGAACCTCATTTGCTCTCTACCAAACCTCTCTGAGTGTGCCCAACACTGCGGTTGAGCGGCACCCAACCACGCGGCCAAGGAACTTGAGAGGGTACCTACTGATTCGCACCGCATGGTTGGGTGGCCGGCTCGAACCGCTGGTTAGCTGTGTGTCAAATTCGTGCTATCGTCAACCTTCCCGTTTCATGAAACAAGGGGTCAGCCCTTGAAAAAGGAATATTCCGCCTCCAGTTTTTTTATCTGCTCTCGTAAGTATTTGTCCGATTCCAATCGTTTCGATACGCTCGCGACTATTTTGGATACCGCCGAATAGGTCAAGCTTCCGAACAACTGCCCTATTTCCGGGTTTGATGCGCACGTGTGCCTTTTGATCAGGTAAACGCACGCCTTCCTCGATTCACTGCGCCGGTTTCGCGTTATCTCTTCCCGTGTGACACCAAAATGCTCACAGCACGCCGAGATAATCTCTTCCAGACCCAGCGCGGAGCGCATGGCTTTTCTGGCTTTTCTATAGGAGACTTCCGAACTTTTAACACGCTCAAATTTTATTCTTTCCAGAGCGTCCCTGATAAACTGCCTGCTTCCAAGTATCACCCCGCCGTAGACTTTCCGTAGTGGGTTCACCGATTCTTCCCCCATTGCGCTTTCAACAAAATCCCGGTAGCGTCTTGCGGCTTCATTTCTTTTGGCTGACGACATCCCTAGGACAGTATCCGGGCTGACAATGCTCTCCGGCGATGCCGTCACATAAGATCGATAACTGCTATGGAGATACTCTTCCGGTTTCCGGCTCATGTTCGCCCGAACTGGATTAAGGTGGAGGTAACGGCTCAACTCGAGCAGGTAGCTCTCCTTATCAACCAGAATAGCTTTGTACCTGCCCTGGAACAGATGCCCGGTCCGCTTTCTTTTGATATTCGAAAAGGTGTACGGATAGTCTAAACCGTAATTTTCCTTTTTCAACGGCTGACCCCTCAGTTTTGACTGAGCAGGCGGAAGAGCATAAAAGAAATGGAATGTTTCTGATGTATTCGAGCTGCTGCCACAACCATGTCGAAATCAGGGGTGACGATTTGGAGACTGGCCATGTAATGCATGAATTCAAGGGCATCTTCTACCGAGATCGGCGCCCGAATCTTCGTGGTCGCCACCTGAAAAAATTCCTGGATTACCTGGATGCTTATAACCCCGGAATCTTCGCGGATATGAGTCTTCACGAGCTTCCGTGCAACATTCCTCTTTTCCTTCTGTTCGGCTGATGAGTCGATGGAATAGACAAAAATGTTGGTATCCAGAAAGATCTTACCTCTCATGGATATCATCTCGACTCCAGGTCTTCTTCCCAATCTGCGCTTTGCTCCGTGTGAAGAAAGCCTCAATACCCTTCAGAGTAGCCTCGCGACTGAGATCAGTTGAAACAAACTCCTTGAGTTTCTCCCTCACGACGGTATTGATGGATGTATTCCTCCGCACAGCCAGACGGCGTGCTTTGTCCAGGAGTTGGTCATCGATCCTCAACGTGAGATTCGCCATTTTGATCTCCCAATGCAAAATATCTTACGCCTAAGAGATAGCACAGCAACTGTGCTTTCGCAAGAGGGTCTAGTCGCTATCGTGTCATCACTGTATGGCATTAGGTCTGACCAAGTTAAGTACTTGTCATTATAGAAATACTCAACTCGGGCGGACGGCAATCGGGCTATAAAACTCCCGGGATGGAGGTCCTTTCTTGAAAACGCGAAAACCGGTCCCATCGATCTATAATTTGCGTATTCCAACCTGAGACTGTATACTTTTTCCGGTCTCAGGCGCGCAACTGAAGTTTTTCAGCCAAAGATCCGGCCCGAAAATGCGGCTGGGATGCTTGGCGCTCAAGTTGGTGCATCATTCCGGATCATATAGGAGGAAGCAGTCAGTGTCTGCAGCTTCAAGCAAACTGTATAATTATTTCCATAACTTCAAGGCAACCCACACCACCCGCGCGATCCAAAATTCACTATTGAGCTCATTTAGGCACTTTCTGACCCTCGCTGGCCGGCGGCTTCCGAATCAATACCCCAAGATTTTAGTAGATACTGCGAACTACCTGATGATCGGGCGATGGATGTACGACCATGGTTTTTATTTTGGCCGGCGCGTTGCGAAGCGTGAAGAGGTAAGGGCAACTATTGCGAAGCAGGTCCTCAATCAAAGAGTCCTTTACCTGGAGTTTGGCGTTTATCAGGGAGATACTATGCGTTACTGGTCGCGTGTGCTGACGCATCCGGAAGCGAAACTTCACGGTTTTGACAGCTTCGAAGGCCTCCCTGAGAAAGGCGGGCCCTGGCACGCGCGTCAATTTGACGCGCGTGGCATTATTCCCGTGATTGATGACCCTCGAGTCCAGTTTTTTAAGGGCTGGTTTCAAGACATTCTGCCGACATATGTTGTTCCAGCGCATGATGTGCTTGTCCTCAACATGGATGCGGACCTGTATTCATCAACTATTTTTGTTCTACGCCACATGCGCCCATTCATCAAACCGGGAACTTTTGTTTACTTTGACGAGTTCAACTATATCAATCACGAAACACGTGCATTTGGAGAATTTCTTACCGAGAGTGAACTTAAGTTTCGAGCATTCTGTGCCGACAAAACGTTAGCCTTTACTTGTTTTCAGTGCATTGAGTGAAAGCTCGCACCCTCCATGGTTGCTCCGAAGTATAGCTTTTTCGGGCAGAATCCGGCCTTAAAGTGCAGTTTCGCTCCAATTGGTGGTCAAGTTCTGGATGAGGTGATCGCCGCAAGGCTCACTGCCGCCTGCGATGGCAAATGGGGTAGGTTTCCGATTGACGGGTCTTTTCTCGTCCGCCTTGTATATACCGGTGTTTGAGGAAGTCCGGGATGATGTAAAGGAGAAGCGCTTGTGCAGTTTCTGCGTACTTTCGTCTTCACCGTTGCCGAAGCCGGAGCCTTACATGGGGCCTCTGCCATCAGCCACGCCGCCAAAGGAGATGGCTGTTTTTGCTATGGTCACCGGCGTAACCCGCAGGTCTGCGGCTTTCGCCTATCGTGGCGGCTCGTTCTTCGATCGGCGTGACTTTTCGATGGCCGCAACTTTGGTGAAGCACCCGCAAGGCGACCTGCTCATCGATACGGGCTTTGGCCGCAAAATCAACGAGCAGTTTCACACCATGCCTCTGATGTTCCGTGCCTTGACGTCCTATAAGGTGTGGCAGCCGGCCGCCGATCAGATCGAGGCTGTCGGCTGCGGCCGGAAATCGCTGCGCGCCATCCTTCTTACCCATGCGCATTGGGACCATCTCAGCGGCCTTCCCGACTTTCCAGGCGTGCCTGTGTGGGTGACGCCACAAGAAAGCAAGTTCATAAGTGAGGGTGGAAGCGGGCAATTGGGCAAGCTCTTTACCGGCATACGTTATGAGGAGTATGGCTTCGAAGGTCGCCCGTACCTCGGGTTTCCCGGCAGCCATGACGTCTACGGTGATGGCGCGATCGTGGTTGTGCCTGCGCCCGGTCACACGCCCGGCGGAGTAATTATATTCCTGACCCTGCATAGCGGAACCCGATACGCCCTTGTCGGCGACCTCGTATGGCAGTTGGAAGGAATCACCCTTCGCGTGGAGCGGCCCTGGATCTGCCGGAAATTCGCCGATTCGGATGCAGAGGGCACGCGCGAAAACCTGCTGCGGATGATAGCGCTTAAAGAACGCCTCCCGGAGCTGATCATCGTACCTGCCCACGATATGCGTGGCTTCGCCGGGATGCCGGCTTTATCTCAGGCAAACAGCGAAACCGCATGACCGGCGATAGCGGCCGTGACGCACCACAGCGAGAGACGCCAGGGCATACGCGAAGAAATGATAAGCCTGTCAAGAGATAGACTACGTTGACATCAAGGCAGGACGTATCGGTACAAATCGAGCAGACAGAGGGCTGGTAGTTGCGGCCGGCATTTTGATATGACAGACAAATAGTACAAGCATGGAAGCTTGCACCGAGCTTTCGTTATCTTGCCGGAAGGTGGAATCTGACCTGAGGGACCTCGCATAAAAAGTATGATCCGGATGCGTTGAACTCTTACAGTGTGCCAGGAGAGCTATGTGATTTCCAGCTACTGCGAAGGGAAAAACAAGCTCTCACAACAATTTCTTGAACTCATCGACGCTAAGGCCCGCATCATGAGCGATACCGCCCATGGTATATGCGTTGATTGGATTGTGCCGTGGGATGGTAAGAATTCGAGTGCCATCCGACATGACGATGTGCTTGCCCTGCCGAACTACGTTAAAGCCTGCCCTTTGAAGAGCACGAACGGCATCCAGATGGTTAACTCCTGGGATCTTACCCATGACCCTAAATAGCGACCTCTATCTCACGGACTTCAGCATCCGGGTATAGGTCGCTTATGGCCATCAAGTACTCGTTAATCGCATCTCGAATATTCTCAATGGCTTCTTCCTCTGTGGCTCCCTGGGACCAACAACCCGGAAGACCCGGTACGGAAACACTGTACCCTTCGTCGGAATACCTCAGCACTACCTTGTACTTCATATCTGAGATCCTCTCCGCTTATTTCAGATTACGGTCTGTTTTGAGGAAGTGCAACCCGCCGGCGTTCAACGGAGCAAACCATCGTCCTTTGCAGCTTCGATGTAACTGGTGAGGACGATAAAACATGCGCCCAAAACACGACTACCTTGATTATACTCCACACCGATCGTGAAAGCCATGCTGCACACATTGAGAAGCTCAATTTCTTGCCAAAACATTAACCCAAGCCGGCGCATCGAGCATAACGCATTATGAACATGATTATTTCCAACTCACAATGTCGGCATTTTCTCCTTCCCCGCCTTCCTGCCCGTCGGCTCCATAGGATATCAGATCGTAATCACCGTGCTGTCCGGGGCAGTTGTAAATATAGGGCCTTCCCCACGGGTCCATGGGGACCTCTTTTCGAAGGTAGGGGCCGTCCCAGAGATCGAGACCCGGATTTGTGCGAAGGGCCTGCAAACCTTCAGTGGTTGTCGGATACCTTCCCACGCTGAGCCTGAATGTATCCAATGCCGTGCCGAACATTTCAATCTGGGTTTTTGCGGCCTTCTGTTTGGAAGTGCCGATATGCTTGAAAAAGTCAGTTCCAACGAAGGCGGCAAGCAGGCTGAGAATAACCATCACAACCAGCAGCTCTATAAGAGTGAATCCTTTTCGTGAGCGGATGCGCTTTCCACGACTATAGTTTCTGTTTATGCAAAGCATGAGGTTTCTACTCCGTTGTGGATGTGGGTGAAACGCCCTTCGAGCGTTAAAACCGTCGTACCCGTTCACCGCAGAGGCTCAGAGGTAAAAGCCGACACGGAGAGGGAGGGACACGGAGACAGGACCCTCGCCGCGTCCCCGCGTCTCCCCATCCCCCTGTCGGCCCTTGCTTTCCTCTGCCCTCTGTGGCTCTGTGGTGAACGTTTACAAACCGTCACTGCCGAAATCAGGTTTTGCAAAGGAGCCTCTTGCAAAAGTCCTTCAACGTCATTCCGGCGGAGGCCGGAATCCAGGTTTTTCAAGGTCTTCCGGACCGCGGATGTCACCGGGGTGACGGTTTTGTTGAGTTCTGCAAGAGGCTCAAAGACTAACAGTATCTTAAAACAGTGTCAATTATCAGTCCGCCTTATCGGGCTCCCGTTCAGGCTCGGCCACCGAAAGGGAGTTGACTGTCAAACCAGTCGCCTCGCCCCGCAAAAAAAGAGTCCCGTCAGCGCCGACTGAAATGGGCGCTCTATACTGTCTCTTGAATTCCAGGATGAATCTTTGGTCGATCAACCTGGCGGTAACCTTTTCGCCGTTCGGGAGGCAATACATCTGGCCGTCGATGAGGCTCATGAAAACTCCTGTTTAGAGAAAATGATTATCGGCCGAATTGACTATTGAGTTCTCCAGGCTGGCGTCCATCCGGAAACTCCGGATGGAACGCCGGCTGTTTCCGATTCGAAAAGGACCTTTCCGGATGGAAACCAGGACAGGATACAACTATTTGAGTCTCCGGCAAAGTGAAATGGCAATTGGGCCCGTCGGATAATCGACCCAATTTTCAAATAGATAGTGATAAGTTGCAGTTTACATATTAAACGACGATGATTATTTTATTACAGAAAAATTGCCGTGCCGGGGGGTGCGGTTTTGGGAGGGAGAGATGATGAAAAATGTCGGAAGTAGTTTTGATAACCCGGGGGCAATGCCTTTTGAGGTGAATGTTGAGGCCCCGGATAAGCCGGGTGAGTCCTTTGCGGCCGAGCGGGCTCAAACTGCGGCCCAGGCCGGTGAGCCACGGGAAACAGCTCAAAAGCAACCCGATGAAAAGCTGGATCTCTTGATGAAAAACATAAAGGAATTCATTCGAAATATCGACGTTAAATCGCTGTAACGAATCCTGTTCTCACCAAGAGAGCCAAATGTCCTGGTTCCGCAGGCATTCTGAAAACCCCCTTTTGCATTCATCTTTGCGAAAGGGGTTTTTTTGTGCCCTGCGCATGCCTATTGTGTATCAACTGGATATCGGCGTAGAGGGGACCATGGTTAAGGATAAGTGCCAAATCGGACTGCATTCACCGCAGAGACTCAGAGTACGCAGAGAGAGGCTATGCTTTCGCAGTCTCATTCCGGTCCCTCCTTATCCGCGCCCTCTGCGCCTCTGCGGTGAATGGCTTTTCGTCTCCTGAACGGGTACAAAAATGGAAATCAACGAACTGACAAAAGAAGTCATTGGGGCGGCGATTGAGGTCCATCGGGCATTGGGAACGGGTCTTTTGGAATCCGCTTATGAGGAATGTCTCTGTCATGAACTGGGGCTGAGGGCGATTCGCTTTGAACGACAGAAATCATTGCCGATTGTGTTTAAAGAAGTAAAGCTCGACTGCGGTTACCGCCTGGATTTACTCGTATCGAACTCTGTGATCGTAGAGATCAAGGCA
>JBELAB010000165.1:0-6576 GCA_049509275.1 Syntrophobacteraceae bacterium
TCCTTCAGCGCCTTCAGCCTGATACCGTCGTTTTCCGGCTGGAGGATGAAAACTGAGCTGAAAAGATCATCCATGGCGTCGATGGGGTATGGGATGCCTCTTTCATTTACGTCCGGTATATGCCGATGAGACCTGGCGGAGACCCAGACCGCTGCCGAGTGCCTCCGGGCGAGACCGCCTATCTTTTCGAAAAGCGCACGCGCACGGCCAAAGTCCAGGCCGTCCAGAACGATGAGCGCAGGCACGAACTTTGCCTGCTCCTTGAGATTGTCGATGCTTATCTCCAACTTTTCCGGACTGAATGTCCGGTTGAGAAATGACATTATAAACCTCAGCGGTTCGATAGCGTGCTGTAAGTCGGTAACCTTACATTCGGGCTGGTTCGAAAAGATATCCTTAAGCAGTTTGTTGTACCAGAGCTTCACTTTGTCCGGGACCACATCGACACATACATGGAGAACAGGCTCCTTGTCGAGCAGGTATCCCAGAGCAAGATGAGTGAGGCAGGCTGTTTTGCCCGCGCCGGCCCGAGCCAGTAAAACTCCCATCTCTCCAGGCTCGAGCCGACTGACCGGCATTTTTTCGTAACCACTGCAAACCGCATTTTCTTCGGTCATTTCTGTGCTCCCTTCCAAGTGGGGTTTCTAATCCAGCTTGATGCAATGATACTTTACAGGAGGAAAAAATTCCATCAAAAGGCCCCCGCTTGCCGATTTTCTTGACTCGATACCGTTCAGGACCCGCTTTGTCTCGATTAGCCCGGCATTCAGTTGTTGCTTGTATGCCGTGTTATTTATTATTAAGTCTTTTCTTGGGAGGCCCTTTCCGTGGACATGCGCATTGTTTCGGAATAAATTCGAATCTTCGGCGCCCTGGTGCCTCGAGGCGGACTGGAAATGTTTGACGGAGTAATCCTGCCGGCTGCACACGGGGGGCGGGCCATTTGAAACTCAAATAAGGGTAGCGCAACGATTGAGGCGAAACGAAACAAGATCGGCCGCCCTACCCTCACTCAGCCTGCGATAAGGCATCCCGCGCCCGCCCAACGCGTCCGATAGACACGCGATGCGGTCGCCTTCCGCTCTCCGCGGTGTGAAGCTGTTTAGGGATGCCTGCAAGCACTGCTTCTCAAAGTGAGCGGTGCGAAGCACGCGTAGCGAGGCTTACACGACTTTTCACTTTACTTATTACTGATATATGTAAGTCCATCATACGAGGATCGCGAATTGGAATGCGTATTGATCGGCACCGGCGGGATGATGCCGATGCCCTATAGGATGCTTTCTTCCCTGGCCGTAAGGCTCAATGGCCAAATATATCTCTTCGATGCCGGGGAGGGTACGCAGATCAACTGGAAAAGGGCGCGGCTCGGGGTGCGAGGGCTGAAGCTGATCGCCGTAACCCACCTCCATGCCGACCACTGCCTGGGGATTCCGGGTATGATCATGCTCCGGGCACAGATGGAGAGCCCGGACCCCCTTACAATCATCGGTCCCCCCGGGACGCGGGAGTTCGTTACCCAGTGTCGGAAGACCCTCGAGTTCAAGGTCAACTTCCCGATAAACATCACCGAATGGTCCCCAGATAACACTGGTCCGGCATACCGGGACGGCCAGGCTAAAATTCTGTGGCAACCGGTCAAACATACCCGGTTTTGCCTTGGCTACAGGTTCGAGGAACTGGACAGGCCGGGAAAATTCAACCCCGCGCGGGCACGGGCCCTTGGAGTACCGATGGGACCGCTCTGGGGGAAGCTCCAAAAAGGCGAAAGCGTAAAGACTGCCTCAGCTAAGATTGTGCAACCCTCCGAGGTGCTGGGGCCTGCCAGAAGGGGCAGGCATATCGCCTTCGTGGTGGACACCAGACCCGCCCCGGGCGTCTATTCCCTGTGCAAAAAAGCAGACATGGCCTTTCTGGAAGGCATGTTTCTCACCGAACACTCCGAACACGCCGATGTAAAAGGCCACATGACGGTTGCCGAAGCAGCACGAATTGCCGGCAAATCCGGCGCTGCCAGAGCGGTCCTGGTTCATATAAGCCCAAGGTACGAAAACAGCGAACTCGGCAAACTCGAAGAGGAGGCACGCAAAGAATTTCAGTCCATCAGAATCGGAAGAGACCTGGATATTTTCGAGGTGAGTTTTCCCGAAGAAACCGCCATTTAATGAGATTGCCCGCCCTGCCGGGCGCACACCAAAAAAAAGGCCCTCTAAGGAAGAGGGCCTTTATTTTGGCTGTGACATTGAAAATGCCTGGTTGCCGGTCACGCAAACCGACTTGAGGGGGTCTGCCGATTAATCACCTTTGGCTCCCTCGATCATTTTTTTCAGCCGGTCCTTTTGGACCCCGGCTTCTCTGAGGTCCCTCTCGGTTTCCACCCTTTCCTGTGACCCGGCCTCCAGACTCTCCAACTCCTTCTCGAGCTCTTCTGTCTTTTTCATGACACGATAAAGCTCGACAGCCACCATCCTAATACTCATACGGGCAATTTTTCCATATTGTGAAGATTTTTTCGTGAGGCGCCATGGTCCCCTTTTTATAGGCTTACCTTCGGGTATAAACCTCGTAGGCGAGGTCGAATTTCTCTCTGGAACCCGGAGGCAAACGCAGTGCAAATCCGGAACCGGGGTTCATCGCATCCAGTCGCAGTGACGGATTGAGCTCCTGTAAACGACTGACGGGGACATCGATCCATTGTGCCACCTCTTCGAGTTTCAGAGGCGTATTGATCAAAACCGGATCGAAGCCCGTAGGCCTGCAATAGTTGGGACACTCAAACCCGTACTTTTCCGGCTCGCGTATTATGTACATCGCGGCCAGCACTTTTGAAACATAAACTGCCGAATACGCGGGCATCCTTCGCCCATAAAGTTCCCCGTCCTTAACGCAGCACTTTCTTGCCACGCAATTAATCGGCCTGGTTCCCGCATTGTATGCGGCAAGGGCCAACAACCATGAGTCGTACTTTTCATAAAGTGTTTTAAGGTATTTGGCGGCAGCCTTGGTCGACTTATTAGGGTCTCGTCTCTCATCCACCCAACGATCGACTCGTAATCCCATGTCCCGCGCTGTCGCCGCCATCATCTGCCAATAACCACCCGCTCCTCGACATGATGACGAGTTCTGCTCGAAATGGCTCTCCACAAACACAATGGAAACCATTTCAGCCGGTATTCCTTGACTCTCCAGAATCTCGGTCATTTGGGGGAGGCATGTCCTTGCCTTTTCCATGGCATTCGAAAAAGTAACTCGGCCATCTCCCTGGTAGAAGCGTATGTATCTCTCAATAAGTGGTTCATGTAGGGGTATCTGGATTCCGTTTCTCCATAGCACCGCGGAGGTCCCTCTCTGAGCATCCGTAGGAATTGGCAAGGTGAGCGGCATTGCGGAAATGTCCCTTTTCGGTGTGTCGCCTGGCAACGATAACGCTGCCAGCGCCCCGGGGATTTCCGTGCTCTCTGCTCCTGCCTGAGCTGGAAAGTGGAAAATGAACAGGGAAAGTAGAAGTGAAACAGCAACCGACACGTAAATACGAAGGCCTGCTTCTGATCCCGCCGCATGGTGCCTGTGGAGGCTTGAATCAGGCGCCATACTGGTTTCTCCTCACATTTTTCAAAGAAGCCCCTATGGCCCTCACGATACCCGCAAGAGTGATAGGATTGCCGTGTTTTTAACAGTTCGGTCAGGAAAAATCAAACCGGGTTATCCGGGATTATTCACGATTAGACCGGATTATCTGGTAAATAGCCTGATTAATGGGTGCATAGAGAGATATCCGGAAACATAGTGCCTGATTCGGCCAAATAAGATAAGCCTGTCCAGGCTTAGTCTGAACTGAATCGTTTTAGCACTCGTTATTCACCAAATCTCTTTCTTATGCATCCAATCTTGATATTGCGTGATTTTTCTTTCTTCTGTCACAAGTCCCTGTGATTACATCGGATTCCAGGGCCGGACGCCGACTAATCGTCCGCGATGGCAATTTGCCGCCGCAAAGCTCAACAATCCGGTTGCTGCTTTTGGATTGGTCTATCTTACCCACTCACCCGCTCGCCTGTTCACCCATTCACACGCCCTTTGGCGCTGGCAGCGCGCTTGACATATATCGCCCGATTTCCTAAACTTACGCGCTTGTTTAAAATTAAATGCAGGATGATCTTCAAATCCGCCTGGCAAAGTGGAGCTTATGTCCGACCCAAAGCGTTTGAACCTATATAGAAATATCGGAATAATAGCGCACATAGACGCGGGCAAGACCACGCTGACCGAACGTATCCTGTTCTATACCGGCCGTTCCCACAGGATGGGCGAAGTCCACGACGGCACCGCCGTTATGGACTGGATGGAACAGGAGCAGGAGCGCGGCATCACCATAACTTCCGCCGTTACGACCTGCGAGTGGCGCGGCCATGAAATCCACCTGATAGACACCCCTGGTCATGTTGATTTCACAATAGAAGTCGGACGCTCGCTAAGGGTCCTGGATGGCGCGATAGCGGTATTTTCGGGAGTCGATGGGGTCGAGCCGCAGTCGGAGACCGTCTGGCATCAGGCCGACCGCCATCATGTACCCAAGATAGCTTTTGTGAACAAAATGGACCGAATAGGGGCGGATTTCAGTAGCACTGTGAGCCAGATCGAGAACAAGTTCAAAATCGTCCCGCTGCCCATCCAGATACCCCTTGGGGCCGAATCGGACTTCAGGGGTGTAATCGACCTGGTTTCAATGAAACAGATATTCTGGCTCGATGAGACCCTGGGCGCGGAATTCACAATTGGGGAGATCGACCCTGATCTTATGCCTGCGGCAAACGAGGCCAGGGAACATCTGGTGGCCAAGCTGGGCGAATTCGATGACGAACTGATGGAGCGCTATCTTGGAGGCGATGAGATTACGGCGGCGCACCTCATTCCGGTGATAAGGCGTCTGACGCTTGCACTTAAAGCCGTTCCGGTGCTTTGCGGCAGCTCCTTGAAAAACAAAGGCGTGCAGCCGCTTTTGGACGCAATCGTTGATTTCCTCCCCTCCCCGCTCGATGTTCCGGCGATCGAGGGCCTCAGCACCCTGACCGGTGCCGTCGAGCAGCGCAGGCCCGATGAACGGGAGCCTCTGGCGGCCCTTGCGTTCAAGATATTCATGGATCAGGGCCGCAAGTTGACCTATCTGCGGATTTACTCCGGGGTGCTCCGGGTTGGCGCCGACGTATTGAACGTTTCAAAAGGCGCCCGCGAGAAAGTATCCCGCATATTTCAGATGCACGCAAACAAGCGGGAACGGATCGAAAGATCGGGGGCCGGCAATCTGGTCGCGGTACTCGGGCTGAAAACGGCCGCCACCGGCGATTCCATCTGCGACCCGGATCGGCCTGTGCTGCTCGAGCCCGTGGAAGTCTACGAGCCGGTAATCTCGATATCCGTCGAAGCACAGACCAGAGCAGACCAGGAAAAACTCTTCGACAGCCTGTCAAAGCTCTCCGAAGAGGATCCTACCTTCCGGTTCGTCGAAAGCGCAGATACGGGTCAGGTGATCGTCAGCGGAATGGGTGAACTGCATCTGGAAATCGTGCTGAACAGGCTCGAGCGGGACTACCACGTCCCTGTGAGCGCCGGAAAGCCGCAGGTTGTCTATCGCGAAACCATCAGCCTTGCATCGGAGGCAATCGGGGTGTTCGACCGGGAGATCGGGGGGACCAGGCATTTTGCGGAGGTTCAGCTACATCTGGCCCCAAGGCAAAGAGGACTTGGCAATAAAGTTGTGAGCAAAGTGCGCGGCGAATCCATTCCGGAGGTGTTTTTCCCTGCGATCCAGCAAGGAATACAGGATGCTCTGACCAGCGGGACTATTTCCGGCTATCCTGTCGTGGACGTCGAAACGGCCGTTTTCGCCGGGACTTTCCAGGAAGCGGCATCGAGCGAGCTTGCCTTCCGGGTGGCCGCCTCGATGGCTTTTAGAAACGGTTTCGAGCTGGGGGCCCCGATATTGCTCGAACCTTACATGTCGGTCGAAATCCTGACGCCCGAGGAATTTCTCGGAGAGGTGTTGGGCGACATAAATATGAGGAAAGGAAGGATCGAAAACATAACGGTGCGAAAGGCCATCCAGGTGATTGAGGCGGTAGTGCCGCTCTCGAAAATGTTTGGCTACTCCACGTCTCTCAGGTCATCAACCCAGGGACGGGCAACCTTCACGATGCACTTCTCGCAATACGATCTGGCTTCGCAGTAAAATACCCGCGCCGGAGCTATTTTGCTTGATTTAATCTACACCCTGATATAAATTTGATTGCTTCTGGTCAGGCCAAACCATGCGCCGGCCGGATTATTTTATTGCCTCCCGGATGAGGCCCTTTTGAAAGGCAGGTGAAATTTATTGGTAAGCACGGAGGCTGAACCGAGGGAAAACATTGAGAAAAAAATTCGTAAGCTCCGCAAAGATTTCCAAAAAAACGTTCAACCCGTCTTGCGCCGCCACAACTACTATCTCTCCAAAGGGGAGCGCAGGCGAATCAAGAAGAAAAAAGCGATAAAACGCATCCAGCGCCGGGAACGTCGTATGATGCGCACGGCATGATCCGC
>JBELAB010000166.1:0-13623 GCA_049509275.1 Syntrophobacteraceae bacterium
GGATAATCGATCTCGTAGCACACCTGGAATTTGTCGGACGGAGTTGCCTTGATGAAAGAATCGCCTCGTGCGACTGTCAATGGCTTGCTGATAGCCAGGTAATTCCTGGGCTCGTCCTGTTCAACCAGAAGGGCTTTTCGGATCAGCTTCACATAGGGTTCGGCGCTTCCGTCGAAAATCGGAGCCTCGGGACCTTTCAGTTCTACCAATACATTATCAACCCGGCATCCATACAGGGCCGCCATGAGGTGTTCAACGGTCGAAATGCATACCCCTGCGGAGCCGATCGTGGTAGCCTGAAATGAACTGACAACGTTATTGTAGTTAGCAGAAATAGAGGGACTGGCCGGTATGTCTGTGCGAACGAATCGAATACCATGGCCAGCCGGAGCCGGTTTCAAAACCAGCGCCACCTTCAGTCCGCTATGCAGTCCCACCCCGCTGCACCATACGGACTGCCCAATCGTATGTTGTTTTAGATAACTCACGCCCCGTTTAATCCTCCCCGCCGCTCCATGAGCATTTTCCGTGCCAGACATTTCCCCGGTTACTGTCCCCACGGAAAATAGAGGCTGGGAGGCAATCTAACAGTGATCGGCATAAAATAGCAAGCTCTGAATATAAATTTCAGGTGTGGCTAAAATGATACAATAAGGTCTTGGGTGTGTCTTTCTTGCAACACTATTGGGCAAAAAGCTCCGCCCCCCTGTTCTCCAGGATCATTGAGTACGCACAACTGCTTGATTATTTGCCTGGAATATTTGATACTTGCACCGCGAGCCGCTGATCCGGATTTTCATTTCTAAGCGGCTGAGAATAATAAGTTTGGAACAATTTTGATTCAAGTGGAGTTTGCATGAAGATAGATCAGTTCCCTTCGGAAATGCGGCGGGGCGTTATTCCGGAAATCAGTGGCGAATACCTCTACGGCTGTCTCGGGTGCGGGAGTAAGTACGGCATTGAGGAACTTCTCTACACCTGCCCGGTATGCGATTCGGTGCTGCTCATAGAGGACGTGCGGTGGCAGCGCCTCAAAGAGGTCCCGGGCTCGAAATGGCGAAGCATATTTGATTACAGGAAAATGTTGAACCTTCCGGCGCTCAGCGGAATATACCGATACCATGAACTGATCGGATCGATAATCCCCCTGGAAGATATTGTTTTCCTGGGTGAAGGGCATACGCCTGTCGTAGCAGCCGGTCAAGCTATGAATGACTGGGCCGGAATGAGGTTCTGCTTCAAAAACGACGGCCAAAACCCGAGCGCTTCCTTCAAGGACCGAGGGATGGCCAGTGCCTTCAGCTATCTCAATTATCTCATAAACAAACGGGGCGTTCGCAACGTGCTGGCAATCTGTGCTTCCACCGGGGATACCTCAGCGTCAGCGGCCCTTTATGCATCTTATCTGTCCGAAAATGTAAAATCGGCTGTCCTTTTGCCGCAGGGGAAGGTGACGCCGCAGCAACTTGGCCAGCCACTCGGCAACGGCGCAAGAGTCATAGAAATTCCAGGCGTCTTCGACGACTGTATGAAAGTCGTCGAAGACCTGGCAGAGAATTTCTCCGTCGCACTTATGAATTCCAAGAACGCATGGCGAATCCTGGGACAGGAATCCTACAGCTATGAGATCGCCCAGACGTTCGATTACGAAGTGGGCGATCTTGCGGTCGTGGTGCCCATCGGAAACGCCGGGAACATAACGGCGGTATTGGCCGGCTTTCTCAAGATGCACGACCTGCGCATCATCGACTCCCTGCCCGCTGTAATCGGGGTCCAATCAGAGCACGCAAACCCGGTTTACCTGTATTATCTCGAACCCGTTGAGGCCATGAGGCAGTTTCGCCCCGTGACCGTGCGGCCAAGCGTCGCCCAGGCCGCTATGATCGGAAATCCCGTTTCCATGCCGCGTGTGATAAAGCTGGTGGAGCAGTACCGGAAAATCGCCGGCGATGGATCGGTCAGGATAGTTCAGATATCCGAACAGGAGATCATGGATTCGATGCTGTTTGCCAACCGCAACGGCCATATCGCCTGCACACAGGGCGGGGAATGCCTTGCGGGCCTGAGAAAGGCTGTGGCTGAAAACAAGGTGGACAAAAACCGCACGGCGATCCTGGACGCCACGGCCCACCCGCTCAAGTTTGCTCTCTTTCAGGACAAATATTTCTCCGATACCTTCGAACCCGGATTCGAGGTGGTGCCAAAGCCGGAGCTGCGAAATGCTCCCGTCCAGCTCAACCTGCCGGATTCAGTTCCAAACCCGGCAAAAGGGAAGCTAAACCCAGAGCAATTTCAGGAATTTGTCAAATATACGTCCTCTGCGATAGCCGGGATACTTGACCTTAAACAACTTCAACAGGGAAAGCGGAAACCGGAGTAATCACATGAATATGATCGCTTATCGAAACATTTTGCCCCGGATTGGCGAAGATGTTTTCATAGCCCCGGGCGCCTGCATTATAGGAGATGTCGTAATAGGGGAGCACAGCAGCATCTGGTTTAATACAGTGGTTCGCGGTGACGTTCACTACATAAAAATAGGGTCGTCTACAAACATTCAGGACAACAGCGTTCTTCACCCAACCGGGCTCCTGTTCCCGATCAACATCGGGGACCGCGTGTTAATCGGCCACAATACTGTCCTTCACGGCTGCACGATCGAAGACGAATGCCTCATTGGAATAGGATCGATTCTACTGGATGGCTGCAAGGTCGGGAAAGGCTCCTTTATTGCCGCTGGTTCCCTGTTGCCGCCCGGGTTCCAGGTCCCGCCCGAATCTGTAGTAATGGGTGCACCAGCCAAAGTAAAAAGGAAGACCGGGGATAATGAACGGGCAATGATTGCACACGGCTGGCCCCATTATGTCGAGCTTGCCGCCGAATACTTCAAGGCGCAGACGGCCGGGCATGCCGAAGCAAAGCGAATTGCGAGATAATCGCCGGTTATGCGCCATGCCCGTGCCGCCAGCGGCGGGGAACGGATTCATACCTCACCCTGCCGCGATTTGGCGGTTCGAGTCTGGGTCGGGGAGCCTTGACCATTAAAAGGATTTGCGGATTTTCCCCTAAATAACGAGGTAATCCTCCGGCTCTGCCGGCGGACTCCCAGAGTTTGACATTTCCGGGAATATACGAAAGCCTTCCACCTGTGAACCGCTCAAAGTTTACAGGGAGGAAAGCTTTCGTGGTTTGGATTCCCAAATGCAGGCGGAAGGTATTATACGCAGAGCTCCGGAAGTATTTGGGGCAAGTGTTCAGGACGCTTGCTCAACAAAAAGAGAGCAAAATACTGGAAGGCCACCTCATGGCAGACCATGTCCACATGCTGATCTCCATTCCGCCAAAGTATGGTGTCTCGCAGGTTGTTGGCTTCATCAAAGGCAAGAGTGCTATCCACATTGCCAGAGTCTTCCAAGGGCGAAAGAGGGACTTCACAGGCCATAACTTTTGGGCCAAAGGTTAT
Organism: Syntrophobacteraceae bacterium; assembly: GCA_049509275.1. GTDB lineage: Bacteria > Desulfobacterota > Syntrophobacteria > Syntrophobacterales > Syntrophobacteraceae > SbD1. The sequence goes on from JBELAB010000166.1 coordinate 3,464, forward strand.
TTCGTGTCAACAGTTGGAAGAGACGAGAAGATCATTCGGGAATACATCAAGAAACAAGAGGCCGAAGACAAACGCCTTGACCAACTGCAAATGTTTTAAAGGTCGCCACCTTTTAGGTGGCAATTGGTTTACAACCGCTTTGAGCGGTCCATGATTTTCCAGGCCTCCGGCTTGGCCGAAGGTATCTGAATGTCCAACCGGCAGTAGTCGCAGGGTGGACAGGGCGGCGCAGTGCCGCCGCGCAGGTATACGCTTTCGGTAAGCGCTCATTCGAGTTGGGTATCTTCGAGTACTATCCGCGTCGGCGTCACCACCAAATATACCAGTCCTGCCGGGAATTCAAAACGAGAAATCTTGATCGCTAAACAATGTGAAATCGTTGCATATTGACTTGGAAAATCTTATCTAATTGAGCACGGAGGAGCCTATGTCTCAGCGAGAGTCGATTAGAGGAAGGTTTAACTTTGTAGCGGCAGTCCCGGCATGCGTGGTTCTGATCGGGTTTTTCGTGCTCCTGAGCTTCTTCATGACCGAGTCGGCGCCCGCCGCTGAAAGCGGTCCCGGGGAGGCGCTAAAGATAACTCGCATTACGCCTTCGGGCACCGATGTGCCACCGGGGAGGCAGATCGTCCTGGAATTCAACCACCCGGTCGTGCCCCTCGGCAGAATGGAACGGAGCGCCTCAGAAATACCGATTTCCATCGAACCGGCCCTTTCGTGCCAGTGGCGATGGCTGAATTCTTCCAACCTTGCGTGCCAACTGGACGAGCGGCACGCCATGGCCCCATCGACACGTTACAATATAACGGTCAGGCCTGAGATCAAGTCGGAGGACGGGGCAGTTCTGGCTGAACCGGTCACTCACTCTTTCATAACACAGCGTACCAAAATCAGCTTCGCGGTATTCGAAGCGTGGCTGTCGCCTGTAAAGCCGCAAATCAGGGTGCGTTTCGAGCAGCCTGTCCGGCAAGACTCGATAGAAGCGCACGCATTCTTCAGTGGGGCAGCAGGCTTGAGGGTTGGGGCGAAAGTTCTGGAGGACCACCGGGATGACGCGTATGATAAACCGGGACTTAACTGGCTGTTGAGCCCGCTCGGCGACCTTCCCCCGGACAAAGAAATACAACTCGTGGTCGAACCTGGAATTCTATCTCTCAGTGGGACCGAACCCGGCGTCGAAAGCCGGTCGGTCTTCGGCTTTCGCACACTTGGGCAGTTCCGGTTCGTGGGTGTGCAGTGCATGGACCTGAACGGCCTCTCGTCAATCATTCGCCCTGAGCGCCGCGCTTCGCGGAATTTGCCTCAGACCGGATGCAATCCTCAAAGCCCCGTTTCCTTGCTCTTCACCTCTCCGGTAGCTCAATCGGACCTTAAAGAGAAAATGTCGGTTACGCTGAGCGCAAAGGGCTCGCCGGCCGGTGACCTCTGGCCTGAATACCCGGGATACTCCAGGCTTAAAATGATGCCTGAAAAGGGCGGTTACTTCGCCTATGAACTCGAAAACGAATCCCTCAAACCGTTCAGCAAGTACCGAATCAATGCCAAAGCGAACAGCCTCAGGGATGAATTTGGAAGACCTATCGCCAAAGCCATCGACATGCGTTTCCAGATGGACCATTTGCCGCCTGAATTGCGCCTCTACAAGAACATGTCTGTCCTGGAGAAGGGGATCGATACCGATTTGCCCGTCTTTGCAAGCAATATCGACGGGATCGATCTCAAGTACCGGACGTTTACGGCAGCGGGAAAATCTCCCGCAAAACTGGCGGCGCTTCCCGGCCCCAGGGTCCGAGACGTCACGACTGCAATACCGATGGGAGTACGAAAGCTTATTTCTGCGGAGTCGGGGGTCCTCACAGGGACCGTTTCGCCCCGCCCGCCCATTCATCGGAAGGAGCAGGAAGAGGAGCAGGAGAAGGAGCCAAACTGGTTTTTTGCGCAGGTAACTCCCTTTCATGTTCATGTAAAGATGGGACATTTCAACACATTGGTCTGGATTACCGACCTTCAGACGGGCGAGCCGGTCCCCGGAGTCAGTGTGGAGATCCGGAAAGATTCGTATAAAGATTTCGAAACTGAGACCGAAGCTCTTTCAACAGCGGTGACCGATTCGAACGGCATAGCCGAACTCGCGGGGACCTCGCAAATCGATCCCGAGCTCAAACTCGCTGAGGGTTATACGCTAGACAGTGCTCAAAGGTTCCTCGTGCTGTGCCGCAAAGGAAACGATATGGCACTGGTCCCGCTAATGTATCACTTCCGGGTGGACTCGGAGGGAGCGAACTATCAGTACATCCCCTCCTCGATGCGGTCGCTGCACGGGCACATTCGCGCCTGGGGCGCCACCGCGCAGGGTATCTACAAGTTAGGGGACACGGTTGAGTACAAAATCTATGTCAGGGACCAGGAAAACCGGCGCTTTATCCAGCCTCCTGCGGCCTCCTACAACCTGAAAGTCCTGGACCCCTCCTCCAGGGTTATCTTTCAGCGCGATAACATTGAACTTTCAGAATTCGGCGCCATGGACGGCGAGTTTCTGATTCCTAAGAACGGTGCGGTCGGATACTACAATTTTCAGCTTGAATCCAGTTTCGCCAAGCTGAATCTGGAACCGCTTCAAGTGCTTGTAAGCGACTTTACGCCCTCGCCCTTTCAGGTCACCACCGAGCTCAACGGGAAGATTTTTGGCACGGGTGAGCCGGTTACTGTCTCGACTCAGGCCAAACTTCATGCCGGAGGGCCTTACGCAGGTGCGGAGCTTGGCGTGACGGCGTCTGTGGAGGCCCAGCCTTTTCGGCCCGTTAACCCTGTCGCCCGCAATTTCCAGTTCGACGTTATCGAAAAAGTCGATAAAGTAGATTCCGGAGAAACCCGGCCCGAAGTTCAAACCGTTTTCCAGACAAAAGGCAAACTGGACAATAACGGCAATTTCGAGACACAGTTTACCCTTGCCGAACTGCCGGTCTACTATGGTCGGCTCACCGTCGAGAGTTCCGTCAGAGACGAACGGGGCAAATCCGTAGCAAACCGTGTTACGGCGGCCTGCTTTGGCCGTGACCTTTTTGTCGGACTGAATCAGCAGGATTGGGTCCTTCAGGAAGGAAAACCCGCCACGACCTCATTCATTGTGACGGATCAGACGGGAAACACCGTCCCCGGCGCTCAGGTCCGAATCGATGTTGAGAAACTGCAGACCAAAGCCGCTCGAGTCAAGGGGGCGGGAGACGCCTACCCGACGCAATATGAGGAGGAGTGGGCGCCGGTTGAAACCCTGAACCTGTCGTCGGGCGTTGAACCGATGAGCTTCGAATTTACTCCGAAGCTGTCCGGAACGGTAAGAATAGTCGCCAGTGTTTCAGACTCCAAGGGTCGCGTCCAGAAGACTGCAATGCGGCAGTGGGTTTCGGGGAAAAGTGAGGTCCTCTGGAAGACACACGAAGGAAACCTGCTCAATATCTATCCCGATAAGGAAGAATACCACGTGGGCGATACGGCGCGGGTTTTCGTCCAGAATCCGTTCCCGGGCGCAAAGGCCCTGGTTACCGTGGAGCGCTATGGAGTGCTGGAGCACTGGGTGAAAACCCTGGAGCACAGCGCCGAGTTAATCGAAATCCCGGTTCTGCCCGATTACCTGCCCGGATTTTATATCAGCGTGATGGTGATGTCCCCAAGAGTTGAAAAGCCTCTTGGCCCGGGAGGCGAAGACCTCGGCAAACCGGTCTTTCGCCTAGGTTACGCGAAGCTCGCGGTAAAGGACCAGTTCAAGGAGATTGAAGTACAATGCAGCACCGATAAAGAAACCTATAAGCCGCGCGAGACGGTAAAACTCCAGTTCGAAGCCCGCCCGAGAAATCTTTCGCCCGGCGAGCCGGTCCCACCCATAGAACTTGCGGTCGCCGTTCTCGATGAGTCGGTTTTCGACCTTTTGCGCCAGAAAAGAGGCGCTTTCGATCCCTACGAGGGTTTTTATAAGCTGGAGGATTTGGACCTTGTCAATTACAACCTGATAATGCAGTTGGTGGGAAGAGAGAAGCTGGAGAAAAAGGGAGGGTTTCCTGCGGCTGCCGCCGGGTTCGATCTCGGCATGCGTTCGGTCTTCAAGTTCGTAAGCTACTGGAACCCATCAATTCGTGTCAATGGAGAAGGCAAGGCAAGCGTCGAGTTTCAGCTGCCGGATAATCTGACGGGATGGCGCGTGCTGGCAATGGCCGTATCTCCGGATGATCGCATGGGTTTGGGAGAGTGCGCCTTCAAAGTGAATCAACTGACTGAAATCAGGCCTGTGCTCCCCAACCAGGTCCTGGGGGGAGATAGTTTTGCAGCCGGTTTTTCGGTGATGAACCGGACGGGAGAAAGCCGAAATATCGAAGTGAAAATCACGGCCGAGGGCCAGGTTGTCCCCGGCAAATCCGAGCAGCCGCAAAACGCTGTCGTTACGACTACGCAAACTATTGTGGCTGAGCCATATAAGCGCTATACGGTCCGGCTGCCGGTGGAGGCCGCCGGCAAGGGTGAAATAGTTTTCACTGTGCAGGCCGGTGACGCCCTGGACCGGGACGGCTTGAGACACACTCTGAAAGTTCTTCCGCGCCTTGACCGAAACGTCGCGGCCGCCTACGGGACCATCCTGACGGGCGAGGCTTCTCAGGGAATTGAATTCCCCGAGAACATGCGTCCGGACTCGAGCCTGCTGAGCATAGGGCTCTCGCCCTCCATTCTGGGGGGGCTGGAGGGGCCTTTCGACTTTATGAAAGTCTACCCATTCGAGTGCTGGGAGCAGAAGATAAGCCGGGCGGTCATGGCAGGTGCGGCGGCCGGCCTTGCGCCCTATTTTTCGAATTCCTTCTCATGGCAAAACGCCCCGGGGGAGGCGGACAAGATACTTGCAGCCGCCTCCGAGTTTCAGGCCCCCAACGGCGGAATGGTTTTCTACCAGCCCCGCGATGACTATGTAAGCCCGTTTCTCAGCGCTTTTACGGCCAAGGCTTTCAACTGGCTAAGGGAGTCGGGCCACGCGCCTCCCGTTCCAGTCGAGGAAAAACTCACACTCTATCTTATCGATCTTCTGAAGCGCGACGAACCGGGAGACGCCGTTTCCCGGAGTGTCCTTTCCAATGTAAGGGCGCTTGCCCTGTCGGCCCTGGCCGATAACGGCAAAATCTCGCGCGCCGACCTCGAACGCCACTACCTGCGCCTGCCGGAGATGAATCTTTTCGGCAAGGCCATGTTTCTGGAAGCCCTCGGTAAAGTGCCCGATACTCTGGAAATGAGAAAAGAAGTGGTGAAAAACATTCTCGCCCACTCCGACCAGAGCAGCGGGACAATCAGATTTGCCGAGCAACCGGATTCGTCGCTGGGCGCCATCCTGTCCTCGCCGATCAGGGACAATGCAGCAATTCTGATGGCTTTTCTATCTTACCGGGCCCAAAGCCCTGCGGACGATCTAAGTGATATCCCCGTAAGACTGATGGCGACGATCGCATTGAGCAGAAAAGGCCAGGATCACTGGGCTTCAACCCAGGAGAACCTGTTTGCGGCAATGGCGGCCGTTCGTTACAGCAAAGCATTCGAAACGCAAAAGCCGCAGTTAAGCTTTCAAGCGCTGATCGACGGGCAAGCAATCGGCCAGGGCGGCTTTGAGAATTTTGCGGACAAGTCCCTGAACTTCGATTACCGGATACAGGATTCGGATCGCGGGCGAAAAACGGCCGTGACGGTGCGCAGGGAAGGGGAGGGCAGGCTTTACTATGATACGGTGCTTTCCTACGAGCCGGCCCAAATGAGTGGTGATTCGATCAACGCCGGAATTGAAATTCACAGGGAATACAGTGTCGAACGCGACGGGAAATGGGTCCTTGGGCAAAATCCCCTCCAAGTCAAGACCGGCGATCTGGTAAGGGTTGACCTGTTCGTATCTTTGCCCTCCGAGCGCTTCTTCGTCGTTGTGCAGGACCCTGTGCCGGGCGGCCTGGAACCGGTAAACAGGGAACTTGCGACCTCCTCGGAAGTTGACGCGCAAAAAGGCGAATCTGCGTTCGCGCCGGAGTCGCTGCGCAACCTCTACACGGACTGGAACGGCTTCGGTATATCCCGCTGGAGCTTCTACCATAAGGAATTGCGGCATGACTCCGCCCGGTTTTATTCAGAGCGGCTCGGCGCCGGACATTATTATCTCTCATACACGGCCCAGGCGATTGCTCCGGGCGAATTCACCGCGCTGCCGGCCACAGTGCTGAAAGTGGAACTCTCGGAGTGAGAAAAAAGATCCACCGCAGAGGGGAAGCGAGAAGCAGGAAGCGAGAAGCGAGAAGCAGGAAGCAAGAAGCAGGAAGCTCCGAATGAGTGGGTTACGAAAAGATCCACCGCAAAGGCGCAAAGATTTGCCGAGAAAGCAATAGCTTATATGCAAAATCTTGTTCAAAAAACAAGAAAACGCAGGATAGTATTACGGAGGAGGACTCAAAGCTTACAGCTGATGGGAACAAGTTCTATACAAAATCTCGCATTTTGTGGCTGTCCCGGTTATCCCTTTGATAAGAGAGGTGCCTGAGTGGAATATACCTCATTCTTTCTTGAAACTGACGACTCCGAGTTCGTTGGCATTGTGACGAGAAACCTTGAACAGGCCGCACCTGATCTCCATAAAATGTCACCAGAGGAATATGTCGAGAAATGCAGGGAGATTTGGCTTGAGTGTGAGCTTGATGAGGTGTTCGCTGTCAAGCTTATAATCGATAAGTTGCTGCTTGAGCGAACTGGGAACAAAGGGTTGCCGTGGGAAGGAATGGAAGCAATACATTCCGAAGACGATGCTATCGAGGAAGACATTTACTGCACTGCGCTTGGACTAATAACACCTGAAGGGGATTTTATCGGAGCGCCTGATGGATACGAAAGCAGCCCCAAGAACCCAAGGTCTAAACGGGGGGTTGCAGTTGCGATTCCTTCGGACACCCTGGCCGATGAGACAGAAGATGCGCAGCCGGAGCCGTATTTGCTTGCCCTGTTGGACTGCCTCGGCTTCGAACAGCGATTGTCCAGCATTGGACTCAATCAAATGAGGCAACTGTACGACCAACTTATTCAGACAGCATTGAGGCCGCATGCTGAGACGAATCTATGGACGCCAGCCCTTTCCCCCGTCGGTCCCGGATTATTCTCCCCCGGTATGTTCCGGCTCCCTATGCGCTATGCATATTTCAGCGACTCGATTCTTTTATGGACACCTTACCGCCCGCAGTTTGTTGGACCGTTTCTCGTCCGCTGTAGCAACGTGGTATGTGAGGCTCTCCGCATCGGGGTTCCACTCCGTGGTTCAGTCACCGCCGGAAGACTCATTCTCCACAAGAGAACCAACACATTTTTGGGCCAGGAACTCGTCGAAGCTGCACGACTGGAGAAAGCGCAAGACTGGTTAGGGGTCACTTTGGGAGCATCTGTCCGCTCGGAGGAGCTAAGAATACCTTTTGACCCTAGGCTGGTCAGGTTCTACCATCCCCCACTAAAGCCAGGAAATGAGCAACTTTTTTCTGATCTTGTTCTGGATTGGCCTCGATCTTGGCGTGACATTCACGGTGTCTCCGCTAGAGATGCTGTTGAGGCACTTCGCACACCGGGATTTGATAAATATTACGATAATGCGAGAGGATTTATTGAGGAATCTGATAATGATCCAGAGTGGTTTTTACGAGAGGCGCTGCCTCGCGGTACCTGAAAACCTGTGGCAATGACCTGAGGAACCAGAGGCAACTTATTGACCGACGTTCTGACTCTTTGGTCTAAGTTCGCCGTGTAGTGCAGCTAATTCCGCGGAAGCCGGGTTTAAAGGTCGAGTGTTAAATTTCTCAGCGTCAAAAACATGAGGATGGATACTCTCATCTAGCTTTGCCCAATTGAGCCTACGGGCTAAGTCATTGAACTTGCGTTCTATGTCCCTGAGGGCGCTCTCGACTCGTTCGTAACATTCCCGCGCCAAAGCGCGTGTTTCGAGCTTGTCCCGGTCCTTTATATTCCTCGCCCACTCTCGGAGCGCAAGTCGTGTTTTCAAAAGGCTATCGCCTTCATCTTTGACTATTGTGGCGAGTTCATTCAAAGGAACGTCCGGAAAATAGGGCAACGGAAGGGAACTTAAGCGGATAGCCTCATCATTATTTCCCTGATAGCTTAGAATCGGGCTGGCGTTGACAACATCATTGAACATACGCTCCATCGGGCCATGTCCCGGATCAACACATCCAACATTTAGAGCTGGGAGCAAGATCATTCGCCCTTCTTCAAAGAAATCACGGGCCTCTTCGAACAGAAATCTCACCGCATCATTGGGAAGTAGGGTTGCCCACCCCATGGCCGGAGACCAATTCAAGTCCTCAGAATCCTCATTTGAACACATGTTAGAACCGGCTGCTATTGCGTATCCCCAACCGCCCGGACCATCATACTCGTGATGTACAGGGACAATCGCCATTCCGCCACTCAGCACAGGACCTTTCCAGAGGATTGTCAAAACGTCTACAAGAGGACAGAGAACTCCAGCCCATTTTCTTGCCTCATTCACGTTTGTCGCTTCAACGGTGACATGGAACACCTTTTCACCAAAACCACGATGGTTCAATATAAATCGTGCTAAGTTACCGCGACCCCAAAAATCATATATCTCTTGCAGGGCTGTTGGCCACTTATCCGTCCAATCCAGCAGGGGACGGACGAGTTGTTTGTGGGCCTCGTGTATATCTTTCGATTTAGCAGTTCCGGCTAATTCCAGTGGAGCCTTACTGTTCAGGAGGTCTTCAAAAAGGGACGTGAGTGGCGCACCGGCCTCGGCTAATTTGATGATCTCGGAAGCATCCTTAATGACTTTCGGCGGCAGCTTGTCAGCAGATTTCAATGCTGCCTCAGCAAGCGATCTGGCTTCGCGATGTTTAGCTTGATCTATCTTTATCTGAGCCCAATGGACCTTAATAGAAGCTAAGATCCCTTCCTGAGCACGAGAATTTTTTGCCCGCTGAAAGCCCTCCTGCATCATGGATTCGGCATGTTCAAATTCGCCGGATTGAGAGTAAAGCATAGCGTCCTGAATATCGGCAACTATTTGCGCTTGGGGCTGGTGGGCTGTGAGTTCTCGGAAGCGCCCATTGAATTCCCTCGCCTCCACAATCCTTTTTAGAATTTGTAGTGACCTGGTTTTCAATTGCAATGCATCCACGTACTCATTCCTGTATTGCTTCGGGTCGGCTTTCGATAAGACGTAATCCGCTAAGCCTAGCGCCCGTGCCGCTTCCCGGCATTCAAAGAAAAGATGCCCCGACAAGAGAGCCGAGTCAAACGACTCTCTCTCCAGGTTCGTTTTTTCGAATATTATACGCGACTTTTCCGCTTCTAAAGCCGCCCTGTGGAAGTCTCCTATCTGTGCCAGACACCTTGCCTTCTCTTTGAGCATCCACCCGGTGCTCATCAAACGCTTTTTTCCGCGCGCTCTTTTCAACGCTTTATTCAGGTTATCGAGAGCCTGTCTGAATTTGCCCTGCTTTGCCGCCAAACGAAATTTGATGTGAAAGAAGTCCTGAGAATCTGTTTTTCTATTATCACGACTCAGTAACTCCCACCTGTTTAATGCTTCTTCCGCTAAAGTTAAATTACCTAAAAAACTCTCTAACTCGGCGCGGATTAGACATATCCAACCCATTATTCTATTGTTATCTCCGACAGCCCTATCTGCCTCATCCAATAGCTTGCGTGCTTTATGAGGCTCCTTTCCTAAGATTGAATTAGCACGTAAACAAAGTAATTCTGCGAGCAAATCGGTTAACCTGTGCTCTCTGGCTGTCGAGAGTGCTTCGAGTGCTTTGTTGCGATAATTTTCGCACAGCCCATCATTATCAAAGTGCAACTTGGCAATCAAAATCTGTGCACGGCAGTATGCATGCCAATAGCCGCTATTTAATGCCCCTCTTTCCGCATCAGAAGCTTTATTTAGGGCAGGCGCAATCTCACCTCTATTGCGTAAATCATCTGCACCCTTCAAGAGATGTAAATATCCATCTGGACTTTCAGAGACAGACCCCCTCTTGGTCCCGTTTTGTTGTAAATTCAATAAGTTATAACTTGATCCATGTAGAACCTATCTCGACTGGCCTTGTTTTGTGCCATAAGGGTTTAAAAAA
>JBELAB010000167.1:0-6485 GCA_049509275.1 Syntrophobacteraceae bacterium
CGAGTTTAAACGCAAGCATCACCAGCGGCCGATCGGACGCGCTTGCGAGCAGGACTCGCTCTTGCTCCCGGTCCAGATCGTGGGCATCGTTGTCGACATCCAGCGGACTCGGGAGGTACTTGACAACGGCATCAAGAAGCGGCTGGACCCCTTTGTTCTTGTAAGCCGAACCCATGAGAACGGGAGTAAGCGCGAGGGCAAGGGTGCCCTTGCGGATTGCCTTCTGCACCATATCTTCGGATATTGGCTCCTCCGACAGAATCGCCTCTGTCAATTCATTGGAAAATAGAGACACCGCATCGAGCATTTCTTCCCTTTTTGCCCACGCGAGATCAATAAATTCCTCCGGTATTTCTGACTCTATTAAACGCTCTCCGTGCTCTCCCTCGAAGGTGAGCGCCTTCATGGAAACAAGATCGATTACCCCCCGATGATCTTTCTCCAGGCCCATCGGCACCTGAAGCAGCACAGGATTATGGTTCAGCTTCTCCTGGAGCTGCCGGGCTACCCGGAAGGGGTCGGCCCCCGTTCTGTCGCATTTGTTTATGAAAGCGATCCTGGGAACCCGGTATCGGACCATCTGCCTGTCAACGGTAACCGATTGTGACTGGACCCCGCCCACGGCGCATAGCACCAAAATGGCCCCGTCGAGGACCCGGAGGGCGCGTTCGACCTCGATGGTGAAATCGACGTGACCAGGCGTATCGATAATGTTGATCGGGTGATCGCCCCACGAACAGTTAGTCGCGGCAGACTGGATGGTGATGCCGCGCTCCTTTTCGAGTTCCATAAAATCCATTGTGGCGCCCACTCCATCTTTGCCCTTCACATCGTGTATGGCGTGAATGCGCCGGGTGTAGAACAGGATTCGCTCCGTGAGAGTCGTCTTCCCCGAATCTATGTGCGCGCTGATGCCGATGTTTCTTAGCAGAGCGATTTTTTCTGCGGTGTTGTCAGACATTTGAACTCCAGACAAGTTCGGTGCAAAAAAGAACGGGCACCGAATAGCGCCCGTTCAAGCTTTTTACTATATCTCATATTGCGAAAAAAGAAAAGGGCCGGCCCAGAGAAGTTTCCTGCCGGCCCCGAACGAATCTACTTCTTTGCAAGCGCCGTATTTTTCCCTGGCTTAGCCGCTGTTTTCAGCTTTACCCCAGAATCCGGTGTTCTTTTCTGAGCTGTTGCCGGCGCAGGTTTTCTGGATGCCGGTTTTTTGGCAGAGGCCTCTTTTGCGTTCCCTTTGCGCACCGCTGAGTCTTTTGAGGCGCCGGACTTGGAGACCGGTTTCTGAGCGGCTTTTGTTTGACGATCTTTTGAGGATTTGTAGTCGGACTTGTCATTCTTAACTGCCGCAGGTTTTTTTGCGGGACCTTTGGATGAGCATGCAGCTTTGCCGAAGGTGGGTTTTACCCGCAGGTTCGCCTGGGTGAGCTTGATCCTTTGGCCTGGTTTAAGATGGGCATTGCGGGTGAGTCCATTCAACTGGCACAGTGAGGAAAGCGAAATCCCGGTCCTTTTTGAAACGTCCTGCAGTGTCCCGCCATTGTTCACAGTGTAATAAGCAGCGGTTGGGGAGTCGGGCTTTTTTGAATCGGATCCAAAACAAATCGATGAAGATGATGGCGCCCTTTTGTGCGTATTTGCCGCGTTCTCCGGATCAGCCTGTGCGAGCTTTATCCTCTGGCCCGGCTTAAGATGGGTGCCTTGGCCGAGTCCATTCAACCGGCACAGTGAGGAAACCGGGACCCCGGTCTTTATTGAAACGTCCTGCAGAGTCCCACCCCTTTTCATGGTGTAATAGGCGGTGCTTGCGGAGCCGGACTGTTCGCGATCGGAAGAAAAGCCGGCCGGTGAAGATGATCGGCCGCTCGCTGGCGCATCGGTTGCGATCTTGCCGGCAACCGCATAACTCCTGACAACGCCGGTTTTTACCGTCTGGCCCGGCTTCAAGGGTGAGGTCTTCTTGATCCCGTTCAACCGGCAAAGAAGATTGACATCGAGTTTGTTACGACGGGCAATCTTGTCGAGCGTGTCGCCTTTCCTGACTTTATACGTGCGGAATGTGGAAGAAGTGGTGATCCGGCGCTGCGACTGCTGCTCCTTCACAACCGGCTGGGCATTCTCCGAAGAAGTTGAATCCGATATGCTGCTCGATGGCACGGGTTCGGGCTGTAGAGAAGCCATCCTGACGGGTGGGGCCTGAGCAATGAAGCCGGGCTGCAGAGAACGCGCCAGCAGGACGGGCTCGCTCTCAAAACTCCTCTTGTAGAAAACCAGGCAACTGCCGGGAACGAGCACGCCCGTTGGGCTTATATGGTTCCACCTGCAAAGGTCCCCAGTGGTAACCCCGAAGCTTTTGGCTAGTTCGTCAAGCCCTTTTTCGGAGCCGTTCACATAGTAATTGACCTTTTTGGGCAAATATGACTGCTGGGCCATCTCGATAACCGCTTGTTTCTCAACTTCATCGGCTCCAATGTGCGCCGCAAGAGTGGACCACGGAGTGAAAAACCGGACGTGCATATGATCGATGTGATTTCTAATATGCTGGATCAAGCACCCGCGTACATTTCCGAAAACGTGATCCAGGTAGGCATGGTCATAGCCGCGTGAGACTGCGTATTCATACAGTACCTTCTGGACGCTCCGGTCCAGGAAAATGTACTGAACTCGCTGCGAAGCAATCAGGTTTTCAATGAGGCACCAGGTTTTGGCGGCGTCAAGGTTATCCCTGTTCATCGGAACCAAACTATTCAGCGGGCGGTTGCCCTCGGCGTACAGCCCGATGTCAACGTCCCTTCCATTCTGGTGAGAGCGGTGATGGATGGCAGACCCGCCACCGGCGCAGGTAAAATCTGCGATGAAAAGATCGCAGGTGCCGGGGAACTGCGTCCGGACGGCCTCTATCGCGTCGAGTAAAGCGCCCACCACTTCAGGGGTGGTATACGACCTGCTCTCATCACGAAGATGATAGCCTGGAAATTGATTTGGAAAGACGACGCCATTTTCCAGGCGTCCCTGGTAGGGGTGTCCATAGGAGACGGTAAGCGCTTGACATGTTTGGATAAAAGTTAAGGAAGAAAATACAAATACGGTCGTCAGGACCATGGTACAAATAAACACTCTTAGAGTTCTGGCGCCCCCCATAAAACTGCCCCCTATATGTTGACTTTCAGGAGTCCCCATCCTTTGCCAAGACTGAACGGATCAATTGTTTGAAGGAGATGTTGTCTGACTACCAAAAAAAGTACGCAAATGTCAAACAGTTTTTTCAAAATCGGTCTGATTTATTTCAGATTAACTATTAAGCAGTTGAAAGCACTAGATAAAAGATCCATGAAGATATCATGCAATAAATTTCGGCAGATGAATTATTTTGATGCATTGAGGTGCGGTAAACCCTCTATATCACTTTAAAATAACCCCTCATTATAGTGATATATAAAGATTGTTTAAACTATGAGATATGACGTAATATTTCCGTGAAAACAGTAATTTAAAATGAATCTGAGTAATTGAAACAGACGACAATTACTTGTAAATCAGGTTTTCATCTTTTGCGGCTATTTGTCTTCTTTAAGAATCCCATAAAGGTCTCCCGCGAAAACGATCTGCGAGCTGTCGGCGGCAACCACCGGAATATATTCTACCGAAATGGGAACAGGTTTTGAGAGCTTCACAAAGAGCTGACGAGATCCCTCGATGACCGATTTCATCTTTTCGGCATACGGGCTGGCGTCATCCCTTAGAAGTGTTTCGGCAAGCTCCATGGCATTATCGACCCGTATGCAGCCGTGTGAAAAATCCCGGCGCGATCTCGCGAACAGATGCTTAAGCGGGGTATCGTGCAGGTAAACGGCGTAGGGGTTGGGAAATTCGAATTTGACACGGCCGAGCGCGTTTTTGGGTCCAGGGCTCTGGAAGAGCCTCGGGGCGCCCCAGGGATATCGTGTACTCATGTTCACATAGCCGTGCTTTGTAAACCACTCCGGATCGGATTTGGCCTCGGTGTCCAACTCGAGCCTGATTCGGTCCGAAACATACCAGCGCGGATTAAGTATTACCTGTTCAATTGAGCTGGTCAGGGTTGGAGTTTGGTTCTCTCCGACCATTTTACCGCGAAATTTTACTTTCTTCCCGGTCTCCTTGCCGACCACGATTTTGTGGGCTTCCTGGAATTGCCCGTCTTTGTAATACTCCAACACAAATTGCGGAATGTTTATTCGAACAAACCGGTTGTGTGCGCGCGAAGGGCTTTGGCGAACGGCTTTCATAGCATACGCTATCAACTCCGCGTTCTGCTGAAAGGAGACGTTGAGCAATTCCTGGGTCCGCTTGCCGACAGCACCATCGGGGTCAAGCAGGTGGGCAGTCTGAAATTGTTTAACCGCACGTTGGGTCTCAGAGTCATATACGCCTGTGATACTTCCGGAATAAAAATCTTCCTGCTGCAGCCTTTTTTGCAGGTCGCGGATGTGATTGCCGGACTCGCCGTTACGAACCTTGGAGGGCATACTGACACGCTGCTGGGTCACCTGGGCCGCGAGCTTTTTATAGCTCTGATAGGCGGCACGCAGAGCTTCATAGTTGAATGTTTTCGGCTCAAGTTCTTTGAAAAACTGCGAAAGAGCAATTTCGCCCGAAAGGGCCTCCAGGCTCTGTTCATTCTGCAAGAAGGGATTCATTTCCTTTGCAAAGAGAAAGAAAGCGGTGGTAAGCCGGATATCGGCTTCGCTGGCGGCCAGGAAGCTTTCCTGGTATCCTTTCAGGATCACCTCAGAGTTTGCCCTTGGTGGTGGGACCGGTGCTGTGGACTGATTTGCGGAAGTATCAGAGGTAAACGCTGCCGTCTGCGCATCGAAGAAGGACTCCGCCCTGCTGTCCTTGATTCCGGGGTCGGCGGCCTGGAGAGCGGATCGGCATTGATCGAGCTTGTCAAGGCTTTGGGACAGTTCCTCGAGCCTGAATGGGCGGGGGTCTATCGCCTCGTTTTCGAGCGTGCGGAGGCGGTCGAGCAGTACAGCCCCTCTCTGGTTCAGCACAAATCGGGAGTCAATAAAGATGGGTTTCCAGTCATTTTTCTGGTAACCTTCGCTGACTGGGTCAGGGTCAGGGCCGCCTAAGCTCTCGGTGGGCAGACTCTGCCAGATATAGCGGCGCCAAAGGGCCGATGATCCCCGCTCACTGGGGCCATTTTCCGGGCGGGCCTTTTCGGGTTCGGCGGCGGGAACGATGTCCATCCAATGCAGCGGGCGGCCGTTGGAGTTGTAAATCTGCCCCGCGCCTACCGGTGGGAACGTGGTGATCGAGATTGTTACAAGCGCCGCAAAAACGAAAAAGCGCCGTAAACGAGGCAAAGCTTTTTTCGAACTCATTTGCACCTTTTTTTCAGGAAACAATCGTTAGCATTAATTTGATCATAGAGCCGGATCTGTTCGCTCAAGCTCATTTTCGGACAGCTTCCCGGAATCTTTTCACTTCGGCAGCAGTTACAACGGGAGTCGCTGCAAAGCTGGCAGAGACGGCAATCTACGCAGGCAAACTTTCTTGGAAGCGGCAGATGGGCTTCGGAGCCGGCCGGCTTTGATTGGGCATTCGGGCTTTGTTGCATGCAAAAGGCTCCTTCCGCCCTGAGGCTTGGGAACCGGGACCTCCTCGCCTCGCGGAGCATGTAGAACAGGTTCTTCCGCCTAAACGCGGTAAGAGGAATAAACAGATTATACCTCATTTCCGAATCGGAAACCGCTGGTGTTCCATCAGGAGTTTCCGATTTCCGGATGGACGCTAACTATATGGTAATGGGGGTCCCCCGGCGCATCAAGAAACGGAAAGAACTTTTCTATATACCAAATCTGTGCTATTGGCAATCGGCATGCTGAGTGGGCAGATAGAGAGCAGTCTTGCAACGAGATGATTTCTTCATGGGCCTTGCAATTGAGGAGGCCGAAAAGGGCTACCTGCTGGCCGAAGTACCGGTCGGGGCAGTGGTCGTGGGCGCCGATGGACAAATCCTCTCAAGAGCCTACAACAAGCCGGTTACATTAAATGACCCGACGGCGCATGCCGAAATCCTGGCAATCAGGAGCGCTTCCAACAGGGTCGGCAACTACAGACTGCCTGAAACCGTCGTATATGCCACGCTTGAGCCCTGCGCGATGTGTGTAGGGGCGATGCTTCATGCCAGGGTGCGGCGCCTGGTTTTCGGAGCGCGTGACCCCCGCAGCGGGGCAGCGGGAAGCTTGCTGGACCTGACAAGGGTTGGTTGCTTCAACCATCGGATAGATGTGACAGGAGGGGTCCTGGCTGAGAGCTGCGCCGAAATTCTGCACAGATTCTTCAAAGAGCGCCGTGGCTAGGAGAAAAGCTGCCGTTTTGCCTCTGAAATATGTAACAGACGTTTGGGGGTGATTTATCGTTTAAATTGTTTTCCGCTTACATTAAAATCAAACTTTTAGGGTTTTTCTCCAGGTGAGGAACGATTACTATTG
>JBELAB010000168.1:0-11557 GCA_049509275.1 Syntrophobacteraceae bacterium
GAATCGCGGCCTGGAAGGCGCTAAGTCTCAGGCAGTCTTTTGCGCATACGTCCTTGTCGTGATCAATGAATTCGCAACTTCTACACGGGCTTTCGACGGTTTTGGCAGGAGCGGGCATGACTGATCCTCCGGAGGCGAATGAGTAATTGAACGGGGTAGCGCCAAGGCGCCGAAAATAGAGCATATTTTCACAATCTGTCAAGCGAAAAATGTGTGAAAGTTGTCTATCCCCTGTGAATAATTTAAAGTTGACCCGCAAAGGAACTGCTGGTATAGGAGGAAACTGGGAGTATTCTCACAATTCACTCGTCCCCACTGTTGCGGCCAGTGGCGGCGTGTGCGTTTTCCGGCCAATTCTCCTTACGCGTTCCGGCTCAGGATCATTTTTCCCATCCGGGAAAATGGCTGAGGGCGTCAAATTGTGTTGCAGTTCGTGCGTCCTTTAACACACCCTGCTGATGCAACCGGCGGGGTGTCATGTGGCATTTCGCCGTTGAGGAGGTCGTCTTATGTTCGATGAGAAGGTACTTCAGAAAATTCAAGCTGGTAGAGAAAAATGGGATCAGGGACCCGTTGCGAAGACACTTTCGAAGTCGCCCGAGGCAAGAGCTGTCTTTACCACAATTTCCGGGACTCCGGTCGAAAGGCTCTATACTCCTCTGGATGTAAAGGGACTCGATTACGACCGCGATCTTGGCTACCCCGGACTCTATCCCTTTACTCGGGGGGTACAGCCCACCATGTACCGCGGCCGCTTTTGGACCATGCGCCAGTACGCAGGATTTGGAGACGCCAAGAGCACCAATGAGCGCTACCGCTACCTGCTGCAGCAGGGACAAACCGGTCTTAGTGTCGCATTCCAGCTTCCCACCCAGGCCGGCTACGACTCCGACCACCCGCTTTCCATGGGTGAGGTCGGAAAGGTTGGTGTGGCAATCGACCACATCGATGACATGAAAATTCTTTTTAACCAAATTCCGCTCGACAAGGTCACAACCTCGATGACCATGAATGCACCTGCCGGCGTGCTGCTCTCGATGTATCTGGCGATCGCCGAGGAGCAGGGCGTGTCCTGGGATAAGGTCGGCGGGACGATCCAGAACGACGTTTTAAAGGAAATCATCTGCCGAGGCCAGTATATTTATCCGCCCAAGCAGACGATGAGGCTCACGGTCGACCTGATCGAGTTCTGCCAGAAAAATGTTCCGAGGTGGAATTCCATCAGCATAAGCGGCTATCACATACGTGAATCGGGATCGACGGCCGCTCAGGAAATGGCTTTCACGCTGGCCGACGGTATCGCCTATACCCAGGCATGTATCGACCGAGGTATGCCGGTCGATAGTTTCGGTCCCCGGCTGAGCTTTTTCTTCAACGCCTTCACAAACGTGCTCGAAGAAGTCGCGAAGTTCCGTGCAGGCCGAAGGTATTGGGCAAAGGTCATGAGAGACCGGTTCAACGCCAAAGACCCGCGCTCGATGATGCTGCGCTACCATGTGCAGACGGGCGGCGTCACGCTCACCGCTCAGCAGCCTCTAAACAACATCGTTCGAGTAGGTCTGCAGACCTACGCCACGGCACTTGGCGGAGCCCAGTCGCTGCACACCAACTCCTATGACGAGGCGCTCTGTCTGCCGACCCAGCAGGCCGTGACCGTCGCGCTTCGGACCCAGCAGATCGTTGCCGAGGAAAGCGGTGCGACCGATACTATCGATCCGCTTGCCGGCTGCTACTATGTCGAGAACATGACCGACAAGATTGAAGCCGAGATCGACGAATATATCAAGAAGATCGACGCAATGGGCGGAACGCTTGCCGCAATCGAGCAGGGCTTCATCCAGAAAGAAATTCAGAACAGCGCCTACCGGTTCCAGAAGGAGATCGAATCGACTGAGCGCGTCTATGTAGGCATAAACAAGTACATCATGGAAGAGCCCCCTCCGACCGGTCTTCTCAAGGTGGACATGTCCGTTGGCGAAGTTAAAACGGCCGAGCTGAAAAAGTACCGCGCCCAAAGAGATCAGGCAAAGTGGAAAGCTGCGCTGGACAAGCTGAGCCAGGTTTCCAAGACGGATGAAAATGTCATACCCTATGTTGTCGAAGCCGTAAAAGCCAAGGCCACCGTAGGCGAAGTCTGCAATGTGTGGCGCGAAATCTATGGTGAATACCGGCCCAAAGAATTCGTATAAGACTGGTCTCAACAGTTAAAACACAGTTATATCGGAGGAAAATTCCATGGCCAAAAAAATTAAGATGATTATGGCAAAGCCCGGTCTGGACGGACATGACCGAGGCGCCAAACTCTTGGCAAGGATATTTGCTGAGGCTGGAATGGAAGTGGTTTACACCGGACTTCGCCAGACCCCTGAGATGATCGTTGCGGCCGCCGAGCAGGAAGACGCCGACGTTGTCGGCTTGAGCAGCCTGTCGGGCGTTCATAACTATTTCTTCCCAAGGGTAGTTGAACTCTTGAAGCAGAAGGGGCTCGATGACGTGCTGCTGGTGGGCGGCGGCATTATTCCCGTAGAAGACTACGATTTTCTGAAAAGTTCAGGCATCGCCGCCATTTTCGGACCCGGCACGCCGACCGCCGAGATCGTCAGTTTCGTCCAGAACAACGTGCGCCAACGCTAAGAGCCGTTCAGATCGAGGCCGCCCGCAGCCGGCCCACAGCGGGCGGCCCGGATAATCAGCTATCCGGACGCGAAGCACAAAAATCAGGCGGCATAGCCGCCCGCCTCGCGGGTGGGTGGGCTGTCAAGATCCCGGCTGTGGCGCGTCCGCCGGCACAAATCTCTGGGCAGGGCCGGGTGCCGCAGAATGCGACGCCGAATCTGGCCGGCGGTCCAACCGCCCCGTCCCCCTGAAAGGAATGAACCCCCATGTCGGTTGATTACGCGGCCCAAATTCTTGAAGGTTCTCCTCGGGCGGCCGCGCGCCTTATTTCCTGGCTGGAGGACGAGGATGACAGGGCGTATGAATGGATGGCGAAACTTTACCCGCACACGGGAAAAGCGTACATAGTGGGAATTACCGGGTCGCCGGGGGCCGGTAAATCTACTCTTACCGACAAGCTGGCCCGCTTCATCCGCAAAAGCGGCCTCAAGGTCGGAATCATTGCCGTGGACCCTTCAAGTCCCTTCACCGGGGGCGCCTTGCTGGGCGACAGGGTCCGAATGAGCGAACTCACCAACGATCCGGATATCTATATCCGAAGCATGGCCACTCGGGGGTTTCTCGGAGGCACGGCCAAAGCCACCGCAGACGTGGTAAAGGTCCTGGATGCCCTCGGAAAGGACCTGATCATAATAGAGACCGTCGGCGTCGGACAGGATGAGATCGACATAATCGGCATTGCCGACACCACCTGTCTTGTTCTGGTGCCCGGCCTTGGAGACGCGATCCAGACTATGAAGGCCGGCATCATGGAAATAGCCGATGTGTTCGTGGTTAACAAGGCCGACAAGCAGGGCGCCGATCAGCTCTGCAGCGAAGTTTGTTCGAGGATCGAAATCGATGCTCATATCAGGGAGCGCGAATGGACTGCCCCGGTCAATAAAGCAATTGCGGTCGAAGATATCGGCATAGAGCACCTGTGGCTCTCCATCGAGTCGCACCGCAAATACCTGCTCGATTCCGGCAGGTTTTATGAAAACAGGCGGAAAAGGACCTCCCGTGAAACACTTCGGATGATTCATGCAGAGCTTTTTCGAGTCGTTCGAGAGCAGTTGGAGCAGAACGGAAGGCTCGACGCCGCTGTCGAGCAGCTGATGAATAAGAAGAGCGACCCTTACACCCTGATGCATGACATTGTCAGCGAGTGGCTTTCCATTTCCAAATGCAAGGAGGCGTCATGAAGATACTCAAAGTTGACCACATAGGTATTGCTGTAAGCAGTATAGAAGAAGTAAAGAAGCTCTATTCCGACATTCTCGGACTCCCGCACCTCGGAAGCGAAACTGTTGCCGAGCAAAAGGTTACGACCGCCTTCTTTCCGGTGGGAGATACCGAAGTCGAGCTTCTCGAATCGACCTCCCCCGACGGCCCAATCGGGAAATACATTGAAGCCAAGGGACAGGGGGTCCAGCACATTGCTTTCCGCGTGGACAATATTGAACAGGCCCTCGAAGAACTCAAGGCAAAAGGGGTCAGGCTGATCGACGAAAAGCCGAGAAAAGGCGCGGGCGGCGCCAAGATTGCCTTCCTGCATCCCAAGTCAACTTTCGGCGTACTCGTTGAGCTGTCGGAAAGATAATGGTCCCACCGACGAAGGGATTGGGCGGAGCTGTCTGAGCGAAACCCTGCACGTCAAATCTGCCGCATAGGAGCGCTTTCGAGCGCTCCTTCTTTGTTCGATTCCCCGGCAAATAAAAAGCTTTTCACCGCAGACGCAGAGCAGACAAGAGTTTTTAACAAACCCTTGTGCTTCCCTCATCTTCAGGGCCTCTCCGCATTTTCCCCGGCATTCTTTCTGCAAAACGCGAAGACGCTTAATCCACGCGGGAAGCGAAACGCTTTGACATAGCGCGGATTTTTGGCTATTTAGCTAAAGGTTCTCCTTCTGCTTTCGTTGGACCCGGCCGGCCCTGTGGAGACCAGGCGAAACCGGCAAGTTTACTGAACAGAATTCGGATTTTCCAATAGTGGACGCTTCCGCCCTGCCCAACTTCATGCCTACCGGTCCGCAAAACCTCAAGGGGAGGATTTACGCCCAGGTCGGTCCGGACCTTGTTAGGATCGAAGAGGAAATAAACCGCCAGCTTGACTCCGATATTCCCTTAATCCCGGTTGTGGGACGCTATATAATGGGCAGCGGAGGCAAACGGCTGCGGCCCATGCTCATGGTTCTGTCCTCCAGGCTTTGCGGGTATAGCGGAAACGATGACACCCCTCTTGCCGTCGTATTCGAATTCGTGCATGCGGCAACCCTGCTGCACGACGACGTCGTTGACCATGCCGAATTACGGCGAAACCAACCCTCGGCTAACACGGTCTGGGGCAATCCTGCCGTTGTGCTCATTGGGGATTTTCTCTATTCGAAGTCCATACAGATAGCGGTTGGATACCGGGACATCCGAATCTTGGAGGTGCTGCTCGACGCCACGACCAGGATGTCCGAAGGCGAAGTTCTCCAGCTCATAAATTCCAATAATCTTGAAATAAGCGAGGGCGAATATCTCGAAGTAGTTACGAAAAAAACCGCCGTGCTCATCAGCGCGGCGTGCTGGACCGGCGCCATTTTCGGAGGCGGGGGTCTGGCCGAACAGAGGGCACTCAAGGCTTACGGCCATAACTTGGGCATAGCCTTCCAGCTCATTGACGATACCCTGGACTTTACCGGAGAGGCTGAGGAACTCGGGAAACCGGTCGGAAACGACCTCCAGGAAGGCAAGGCGACCCTGCCGCTCATCTACGCCCTGCAAAACGCAAAAGCCGCCGAGCGGCTTCGACTGAGGCAGATTTTCACCTCAGAGCATATTCAGGCAAAAGAGCTAAGTGAAATCAAAAGCCTGGTAGTTCGCAGCGGTGGAATCGAATACACGAACAACAAGGCCTGCGCGCATTCCATGAGGGCCAAAGAGGCGCTTCGGATATTCCCCCACGGTCCGGTCAAAGAAATCCTCCAGGACATCGCCGATTATGTAATCTGCCGAAGGACCTGAGCCTGCCGGCAAAGATCGGAAAGGGCAGGACGATTCTGCCCCCGCACTGAGATAATCCTACGCGTTTTTTGCGATTATCGCAAATTAGTGGTGATGGTGCTCGTTCCCGCGGGCCTTCATGTAGCTGCGCAGAACAGCGTTGATCCTTGTCTGATATCCGGGTTGCCGCCGCAGCCACTCAAGCAAATCGGCATCAAGCCGTATTGTCACGACCTCTTTGCGGCGGGGCAAAATAACCTCGGCATCCTTCCACAAATCTTCGTCCGTAGGATGTACCTCAGGATCGGCTTCGACGGGGGCATGCACTTCGGCATCACTCTTGCCGCGCAACCGCTTCCAATCCGTGCCCTTAGGAGCCTTCAATTTTTCCCCGGCAGTAGCGTCTTTCATGGGGTTCTGCCTTCCACGCCGATATGATGCGTCTCTCGTCATCGGCTCTAGTGGATGAGAAGTCGCCCCATACGTACCTCAGGCCAGCGAGCGCTCCTGAAAACGCGTCACCTTGATGCTGCCGGCGCGCCTCTCGGCTTGCCAGAGATCATATTGCATTTGCAGACGCAGCCAGGTCTCGGGACTGCTCCCGAATGCCTTGGACAGGCGGATCGCCATTTCGGGAGAGACGCCGCTATGCGCGTTCACCAGCTCGGACAGAGTCTTGCGCGTGACGCCAAGCCCTTTGGCCGCCGCCGTGATCGTCAAACCAAGCGGCTCAAGGCACTGATCGCGAATAATTTCGCCGGGGTGCGGCGGATTGTGCATCTTCACGGGGTCGTTCCTTTCCGGAGGTCAGTGGTAATCGACCAGATCAACGTTTGTCCCCTCTCGTGAACAGGCGCTCTAACCCCTTGTGACGGAAGCGAACGATCATCTGTCACCTATAACGTAATAGGTTGCAACTGTCAAGCCTCTTCATACCTTTCCAGCCTTGACACGGCGCTTTTTCCTCTCGTGGGGCCTCATGATGTCATGATCAAGAGTCCCTGCCTTATCTTCTCGACGCCTTCCGGCATCTCCTTGTGCTTCTTCTCTTCGGTTATAATTGTTTGCAGTTCAAATATCGTGCGAGGGTCCCCCCTTTGCCCGCAACACTTGTTTAATCAACCCATCAATGATAAATTAGAGCGTCTGGGCGCAAGTAGTTACGCACTTTTGAGACTGATACCGTTAATGGAAAAATCCGCCAGGATGCCGGCGCGCTATTACCCTCTTTTTCTTGCCATAGAGTGCAGAACCTGCCTTGTCGTGGGCGCAGGGGCCGTAGGTGAGCGTAAAGTCAGGACACTGCTCAAATATGGCGCCAAAATACGGCTTGTCGGCCGGAAACTCTCGGCATGGCTCGAGGAGAAGCGCTCTGAAAAACTGCTAATCTGGGCCGGCGAGCGATACGAGAGGTCGCATCTTCTGGGAGTCAGCCTGGCGTTTGCCGCCACGGACGACCCGGATTTGAACCGAGCCATTGCCGCCGACGCCGGCGAGCTTGGTGTCTGGTGCAACATGGCCACTGACCCTGAGTTGGGGTCTTTTATCGTCCCCTCCGTTTTCGAGCAGGGGGTTTTGAGCATCGCCATATCCACGTCAGGCATGAGCCCTGCGGCTGCAAAGCTGCTCAGGCAAAAGCTGCAACTTGAGATCGGCCCCGAATGGGATTTTTTTATCCGGTTGCTGGGGGAGTTGAGGCAGTGTTTTAAGTCCAGGGGAGTGGCGGAAAAACAGGCCCAGGAGATATTCACTACGCTTGCGGGGCTGCCCATCGCTGAACGGCTCAAGCAGGGCCGCCCGCAGAAGGCTTTTGCAGAAACGCTTGAGGCCTGCCGACCGGTTATGTCCGAAGCCGAAATAAAAGCTGTCTGGGAAAATCTATGGAATCTCTTTTCCTGGTAATCGCAACGCTTTGCTACCTGAGCGGGACGGTAGGGTACCTGGTCTATCTTTTCAGGGACCGGGAACAGTTGCACCGTATCTCCTGGTCTATATTGCTTGCCGGCGCTCTGTTTCATGGGGCCGCGCTGGTAATGCACACGGCCAGCACCGGGCATCTTCCCGCTGAAACGATCCAGGAATCGCTCTCCCTGTTTGCATGGGTGTTTGTGGTTACCTATCTTATCCTTCAAATCCGGTTGCAGCTTCGCATCCTGGGTTCCTTCGTCTCCCCGCTTGCCGTAGTTTTCATGCTTTCATCTCCTCTTCTGCCGTCGCAGACAATGCTTAAGAGCGAGTTTATAAAAAGCGGCTGGGTAATTGTGCACGTGGCAAGCATTTTCCTGGCGAACGCTCTGTTTACGCTGGCTTTCAGCGTCGGCGTGATGTACCTGCTGCAGGAAAGACATATCAAGAAAAAGAATTTCGGTTTGCTCTACGATCGGTTGCCCTCGCTGGAACGGCTCGACTCCATTGCCCATTACTGCATCATGTCGGGGTTCCCTCTCATGACGGTGGGCCTGATAACCGGGTTTGCCTATGCGGCCGTTGTCTGGCACTCGCCCTGGAACTGGGACCCTAAAGAGATACTGTCTCTGGTCACCTGGATCATATACGCTGTCCTTGTGCACGAGCGGCTTGCGGTCGGATGGCGGGGTCGAAGGGCTGCGTGGCTTTCGATCCTTGGTTTTTCGGCAATCCTTCTGACCTTTGTCGGAGCGAGCCTCTTGCTCGGCGGCCACCATTCTGTTCTTGCGGGTAAGATGTAATGTCTCACATCGTCCTTTTAGGCATGAATCACAATACGGCGCCCGTGGAAATACGCGAACAGCTTGCTGTGGCATGCCGAAAAGAGGTAAACCCCCTGCATATGCTCCCGCATCTGGAGCAAGTCGATGAGATGGTTTTCCTTGCCACCTGTAATCGAGTGGAATTCCTGTTTACCTGTAACTCTGTCGCCCAGGGCATACGGGAGATAAAGACGGTGCTTGGGGCCCACATAGGGTTGCCGGACTCCGTTCCACTCGATTCGTACCTCTACGTCCATAAGGACATCGAGGCCGTCAAGCACTTGTTCATGGTCGCATCCAGCCTCGATTCGATGATCGTCGGAGAACCTCAGATACTAGGCCAGTTAAAGGAAGCCTACCGTGATGCCGTCGAGTACAGAACGGTGAGGGTAGTCCTCAATCGGCTTTTACATAAATCTTTTTCCGTCGCCAAGCGCGTGCGAACTGAGACCTGCATCGGGTCCTGCGCCGTATCGGTGAGCTATGCGGCCGTAGAGCTTGCCCGGAAGATTTTCGGCGGCCTCAGGGACAAGAGTGTGCTGCTCATCGGCGCCGGAGAAATGGCCGAACTGGCCGCTGAACACCTTCTCAGGCAGGGCGTGCGCCGGATGATGGTGGCCAACCGCACGCTCGAAAGGGCAATGGAGCTGGCCGCCAGATTCAAGGCTGAGACGGTTGCATTCGACCACTTTCTCGATGAGCTGAAGGTAATGGATATAGTGGTCTCGTCCACAGGGGCGGAGAAACCTCTTATCCTCTACCAGGACGTGAGGTCCAGAATGCGGGAGCGGCGCAACAAGCCTCTTTTCTTCATCGATATCGCCGTGCCCAGAGACGTAGACCCGAGAGTAAACGAGATTGATAATGTATATGTTTATGATATAGACGACCTGCAGGGAGTAATCGGCCACAATAGGGAAGAACGGCAAAACCAGGCTCAGATAGCCGAGCACATCATCAATGAGGAAACCATCAAGTTCAACAACTGGATGAACAGCCTGAGCGTGGTGCCCACGATAGTCTCCGTGCGGCAAAAGGCCGAGAACATCAGGCGAAATGAGCTCAGGAAGACATTCTCCCAGCTTCCGGACTTAAGCGAGAACGAAAAAGAAGCCATTGAAATCCTTACTGCATCGATCATCAAGAAATTGCTGCACGACCCTATCGTGTTTTTAAAAAAGAAGGCGCAAAGAAGTGCACAGGCCATTTACATGGATTTCACCCAGCAGCTTTTCAATCTGGTCGAAGGAGCGAGTGAAGAGGATGCCGCGCCTGTTGAAGGCGAGGATGCGCAAGATCAAACCTTTTTTAACACCGTCAAGAAATGAGGCAATATGGCCGATATCATCGAATTCGGTAAGAAAGCCGAGAACCTGAGGTCTGAGCACGACAACGCTGTGCGCCGGCGCAAGATAGAAGCCCTGCGGAAGATCTTTCAGTGTACCCAGTGTGTGGTGAGGTGTTCGAAGTGTGGAGCTCAGATAGACTCCCAGGCCGAAGAATACGCAAGATTTGCCGCTCCATACAGTTTCTGCAAGTGCTGCCGGCAGGAGTACGAAGAATACCGCGTCAGGGCCGGTGGAAACCGGGCTGATTCTGACTGTTACTGGCATAACTCCACGTGGATGGAGGTATGGGAGACCTGGCTCCAGCATCAGCAGTCTCTCGACCGGTACCGGCAGTCGAAGGAATTCCTTCAACTCATGGATGAAGTCGAACACTTGCTCAGAAAGTAAAGTCAAGCACTAAATCAATACTGAGCAAAGCAATGTTTCAATTCAGAGAGAAAATCTCCCGCAGGTTTTTTGCCGCCTTTTTCATAGTCGCAGTCATTCCGATTTCCATCATGGGGATAGGCTTGTACAGGGCCGCAGAAAAGACTCTCATCGAGTCGGCTTACATGCACATTCAGACAGTTGCGCAAGATGACGCAAACAGGCTGGATACGTGGTACGCAGAAAGGCTCGATGACATTAAAGTCCTTTCCGGGCTATCGGCAATTCGGGACATGTGCTCCGCTGCTTGCACCCCTGATTCGAGAGGCGCGCCTGCGGTGAAAACGGCCTTTATCGACGACTCCCTTGCGCTCACACGCGGCAAGTCCCCGGCTTACCAGAGTATTCATATAATGAGTCCGTCAGGAGAAATCATAGCTTCCACTGATACGAACTCCGAGATGCTCGTAACAAACAAGTACCTGGAGGACCTGAAGAACCTTAAACACGCGGATCACCCAATTTTGAGCCCATTGCATCAACATTCGGACCGCGCCTGGTACATCCATCTCACGGTGCCCATTTATTCCGAAGACGGTAAGATGAGTGCGGCCATTATGGCGATAATGGATGTATTGGGAACGCTTGATCCGCTACTTGCAGACAGGACCGGCCTGGGAAACACGGGCGAGGCATATCTGGTTAACGGGGAGGGGAAAATAGTTACACAATCGAGGGATCTCAGCCGCGAAGAAACCGCGAAACAGGGATTCCAGACACTCGGGATAGTCGCGGCCCTCGATCGGAAAGAGGGCGTTTCAATATACCGCAACTATATGGGGCGTGAAGTGGTCGGATCTTACGTGTGGCTTCCGCGCTATCACTCGGCCCTGCTGGTCGAGATGGAAAAAAATGAAATCCTTGCCCCTATCAGGGGTATTAGGACCGCTGTTCTGACAACGGCCGCTCTGGTGAGCTTGATATGTATTCTGGCGTCTTTTCTGCTGAGCAGGCAAATATCGAGGCCGATCAGCGAGATGGCCAAAGCCTCGCGCCAGATGGCCAATGGTTCCCTTGACCAGCGCATTTTCTATTCCCGGCAGGATGAGATAGGGACGCTTTCGCAGAGTTTCAATTCGATGGCCGAGGACCTATCCGCGCTGATAGATTCGCTTAAACAAAAGGAAATATCGCTTCAGAAAGCCTATGACGAACTGATGCAAACACAGGGCCAGCTCGTTCAATCCGAGAAAATGGCGGCCATCGGTGAGCTGGTAGCCGGCGTTGTCCATGAAATGAGGAACCCGCTCTCGTCGGTCAAACTCAATTTCCAGATAATCGGGCGGTCCCTGGGCAGTGCAGGGCCTCTTCATGAACATTATTCCATTGGCCTTGACCAGATCGCGCAGCTCGAAAAGATGCTTTCAAGCCTGCTCGACTACAGCAAACCGATCGCGATCGAGAAAACCGC
>JBELAB010000169.1:0-6475 GCA_049509275.1 Syntrophobacteraceae bacterium
GACCGGGCGATCCCTCCAGGTGGGCAGGGAAAAGTTACTTTGGAGTTGAGTCTGAAAGGGTTCCAGGGACACGTAAAAAAGACGGCAACTGTTTTGAGCGATGATCCGGCAAACCCTCGTGTAGTCCTGCTGCTGGAGGGGACCGTCAAGCCTCTGATCGAGGTTCTGCCTGAGAAAACCATCTATTTTCAGGGAATTGCCGATGGTCTTGGTGAAAAAACCATCGATCTGATCACGACCTCGAAAATGTTTCATATCCGCAACGTGGATGACACTCTCGATAAGAAGGTCATATACAAACTTGAAACCGTAGAGGACGGGAAACATTACCGGCTCAGAATGTCCAATAACACCTCGATGGGAAATTACAGGGGATCAATTACTGTTTATACCGACTTTGCGGAAAAACCCGAACTTACCATCTGGGTAAACGGTTCAATCGAGGGCGAGATTGGGATCAGGCCTAAAGTTCTGGTCGTGGGCCGGCTAAGTCTCGATCAGGGGATAATCACCGGAAAGGTGCTGGTTGTTGATAATAAAAATAAAGCTTTCAAAATCATAAAATGCACGTGGGACGAACGACTCATTCATGTGAGGCAGGAGCCTTTTCCCACTGAACCCGGATTCAGCCTGGAAGTGACGCCCAAAATGGAGAATATCCCTCCCGGCAGCCGGATCCCAACGGTACTGAGGGTTGAAACAGATGTGCCTTCCGAAGGAAAGCTGGAGGTCCAGGTCCAGGCAATTAATCTGACGGAAACGCCCCGGTGAGGGACTTATCATATCAGAGGGGCATGTGAGAAAAACCAAACGTTTTTATTGAAGCCCTGGACAATCTTACTTATAATTGCGGGCGATTTTCGGAGACGGCAGTTTCATGACAAACAGCGGTCCTGCGATGGGATCTTTTGTAATCTAGTCTGATTAATCCTTCAGGGAGTTTTGCCTTCAGGGGAGACTCCCTTTTTTACTTGGACACAGGATGGTGGCGGCAAATGAGCTGTATAGCCGGGAAAAAAATAGTTTTGTCCTGCCTTTTGGCCGCTTTTGCGGGCAGCTTTGCATTTTGCGGCGGTTTTGCCTGGTCAGATCAGAACCCGGTTGCTCCGGGCCAGCCCGAAAAACGTACGGCCCTGGTCATCGGCAACGCCGCCTATGAATCGGGAGCTCTTCGCAATCCCATTAACGACGCCCGCGCCATGGCAAAGGCGCTCGCAGATCTCTCCTTTGAGGTTACACTGAAGGAAAACCTGGACCAGAAACAAATGAAGCGCGAGATCCAGGTTTTCGGAGAAAAGCTCCGGAAAGGCGGCGTCGGGCTTTTCTATTACGCCGGGCACGGAATACAGGTGAACGGGCGTAACTACCTCCTGCCCGTGGGAGCGGCGATCGAGCATGAAAAGCAGGTCGAATATGAGGCGGTCGATATGGGCGCAGTGCTGAGCGAAATGGACTACGCCCATGCCCGAATGAATATAGTTATCCTTGATGCGTGTCGAGACAACCCGTTTGCCCGGAGTTTCCGCTCCATATCGCAAGGGCTTGCCTCTCTTGACGCCCCGACCGGCACTCTAATTGCCTACGCTACAGCGCCTGGTTCTGTGGCCAATGACGGGCCGGGAGAAAACGGCGTTTATACGGGCGAACTTATCAAGGCCATGGTTCAGCCGGGACTCAAGATCGAAGATGTCTTCAAGCAGGTGCGCTCGGCGGTGCGTGAGGCTACCGGGGGCAGACAGGTCCCGTGGGAATCTTCCTCTCTGGAAGGAGATTTTTACTTCCTTTGGCCTCCGCCAAAGCATCCGGTGCAGCCAGCCTCCACCCAGCCGCAGTTGAATCCTTCCGGTGCATCGGAGCAGCGTTCGGCCTCCGGACCCACTGAAGAACCTGCCTCGCGTGGCGAAAAGCCCATAAAGACTCTCAAAACCTGGAAAGAGCCGGTTACGGGGCTGGTATTCGTATGGGTGCCGGGCGGATGTTTTCTCATGGGCAGTCCGCAAAGTGAGAAAGATCGCTCCGCAGACGAGGGGCCGGTTCACGAGGTTTGCGTCGACGGCTTCTGGATAAGCCAAACGGTTGTTACCAACGCTCAGTTCAGGCAATTCCAGAAAGATCACGACAGCAGGGACTACGCAGGCCATTCACTTAACGGCGATGGTCAGCCGGCGGTATATGTGAGCTGGGTGGACGCCAATAGCTTTTCGCAGTGGCTTACCGGGCAGAACGGCGGACAATACAATTTCCGGCTGCCAACCGAAGCGGAGTGGGAATATGCGTGCCGGGCTGGTTCGGAAACCTCCCGATATTGGGGCGAAGATACCTCCAGGGCTTGTATCTACGAAAATGTCGCAGATTATACGGCCCAAAGAAAACTCGGTATCAAGCCGGTTCACGAATGCGATGACGGCTACGCGACGACGGCGCCGGTCGGTTCTTTCCGGCCAAACGCTATGGGTCTCTATGATATGCTGGGCAATGTACTGCAATGGTGCGAGGACGTTTATGGCCTGGATTCATATGTGCGCCACGACAGAAACAATCCGCAAAATGCCGATGAGAGCATGGGACAGAGCCGCGTGATTCGAGGCGGGTGCTGGCGCGGTTCGGCTGGTTCGATCAGGTGCGCCATTCGTGGAAGCGGTCTGCCCAACAGCACGAAAGACGATCTCGGGTTCCGGATCGTGCGCGAGCCTTAGAGCATTCCACGTTCTTTTCTTTGTTGAAACCAGATCTAACGCAGGGAGGGCTGAGATGAAAGTTGTCGGATTCAATGGAAGCGCAAGAAAAGACGGCAATACCGCTATTTTGATCAATTACGTTTTAGGCGAACTCGAAAATGCAGGCATCCAAACTGAGATGGTGCAGCTTTCCGGCAAGGATATCCACGGCTGCCGTGCATGTTTCAAGTGCTTCAACAACAAAGACGGCCACTGTGCCGTTGATAATGATTATTTGAACCAGTGCATCGACAAGATGACTCAGGCCGATGGGATAATACTGGGTTCGCCTACATATTTCAGCGACGTAACCGCCGAAATGAAGGCCCTGATCGACCGGGCCGGCCTGGTGGCCAAGGCGAACGGCGACATGTTCAAGCGCAAGGTTGGAGCGGCGGTGGTAACCGCCCGCCGTGCAGGGACGGTCCACTCATTTGATTCCATCAATCATTTTTTCCTGATCGGCCAGATGATCGTGCCGGGGTCCAATTACTGGAACATGGGATTCGGGCTCGATAAGGGAGACGTGGAAAAAGACACTGAAGGGATCGATACGGTGAAGACCCTGGGGCGCAACATGGCCTGGCTGATGGAAAAGATTAATCGATAAAAGACGGTTTGAGGAAAAATGGATGAAATTCAAAAAAAGCTCGATCGTTCCAGTCGTTTTTGTGCTGCTTTTCTTTCAACCGGTATCGACACCCGGCGGGGCCTGGAGTTTGTCCTTCGCGGCCCAGGAACAGCGATCTCAGGACTTAGGAATAGCCAGTCCCGTGAATCCTGCAAATCCAGTAAATCCTGTCTTACAAAGCTCTTTTCTCCTTGACCGGACTATGCCCCGTCCTCTGCTTCTCTGCGACGAACGATTGCCTTCCGGGCCCGTTGCCTATCCCGAAGTGGATTTTCGCTGGGCTTTTGCAGCCAAAACCTCCCATGATGGAAAGAGCAGCACGCAGCCGGTCACTCAAGACATGGCCCTCAAATCCGGCGACCAGGTCAAGATGATGGTCGAGCTGCAACGGAAATGTTTTGTATATCTTTTCCACGATAACCGGCGGGATAGCGTCAAACTGCTCTTCCCATATGCTCTCCAGCAGTTTGAAATCGATTACCAGCCGGAGCGCAGGTATTACATCCCGCGTGGAGAGGCATGGTTCAGGCTGGACGAAAACCGGGGCCAGGAAATATTCTATCTGGTAGCCTCCCCAAAACGGCTCGATGAGCTCGAGAAGGCATTTCTGCGGCACGAGTCCGCCGAAGCGGCTTCCAAAGCCGAGACAGCCCGGGCGCTTGTCGATTTGATAAGGGAGCTTAGAAGGCAACACCGCGAACTGAGCTCACCCGCCGAGCGGCCGGTTCCCATCGGGGGGGCCTTGAGGAGCGTCGAAAAAGCCCAGGACCCCAACCTGTTGGACATCGCAGCTTTTGCCGACGAGATTCTCTCGACCGGCTTCGTGGCCAGGACTTATACGATTGAGCACAACTAACCGGAAGCGGATCGGGATGTATCTGTTTGCGGCAATTGCCGCGTTCGGCGTTGCACAACTGATTTTCCAGCTTCTTGGGGGATTGTTTGAAACCTGGAATTCACAGGTTTTCGACAGGTTTTTCCTGTTTCGTTCTTCAATTGGTGTGCTCAAGCCTCCCTACGATGGGATGGTAGTTCACGTAGACCTCAACGATACCGCCATCCAGCAGCTAAAAACCTATTACCTGACCCGCTCCCACTACGCCCAGCTTATTCGAAACCTCGCTGCAATGCGCGTAGCGGCCCAGGCATACGATTTGATCTTTGCCGCCGGAACCAGCCAGGCGGATGACCAGGCGATAATCGCAGCGACGCGTGAGGCGGGCAACGTCTACTTCGGCATGGCCATTGAGCTGGGGTCTCAGAGTGGGGCGCTCCCCAGCCGCATAGCCCCTGAGGTTCGCGAATATCTCGACCATACGAAGTGGGCCGTGAAGGTGGAGGGGCAATCGAAGGACCTCTACTCCGGGGCAAAGCCCCTCATCACTTTTCCGCCCCTTGCCGAGGTCTCCAGGGGAATTGGGTTTCTCAGCCTGAAAACGGACCGTGATGGAGTGATCAGGCGTATGCCGCTGCTCGTGCGATTCGAAGGCGGGTTTTACCCAAGTCTGCCGTTCCGCCTCGTTTGCGATTACCTCGGAGCCGGACCGGAAAAAATTACCGTAAAGCCGAGCAGCTACATCCGGATCAAGGACGCAAAGCCCCCTGGAGGCCCACCCCGGGACTTTTTCATCCCGATCGACGGCAATGGAGCGATGATTATAAATTTCATCGGGCCGTGGGGGCAGATGCGCCATTACAATTTTGCGCAGATTCTTTCCGCATCGGGCGATCGGGACGCATTCGAGATGTGGACCGAAGAGCTTTCGGGGAAAATAGTCGTGGTTTCCGACGTTTCCACAGGCGCGACCGATCTCGGAGCGGTGCCGGTGGACATAAATTTCCCGATGAGCGGCCTGCATGCCAACGTGATCCAGACGATCCTTTCCCGTGCTTTTTTATACGAAATAAGCCCTGCTGGGATACTGGCGATTGAGCTGGCGATGGTTGCCCTCATTTTCCTTTTATCGACCCGTTTTTCGCCAATTTTATTCACCGCCTCGGCCGGCCTGCTCATAGCCTGCTATGCGGCCGTAGCGCTCGGCCTTTTTTTCGCCTATGGCCTGATGGCCAACATAGTGCGCCCGGTAATTGCCGCCGTCGGCGCCGCTTCGCTGATCATGGCCTTGCGGTATTTGCGGGACTCAAGGGAAAAGGAGGTCCTGAGGAGGTCTTTCGAGTCCTATTTCCCGCCCTCGGTTGTGGAAAGGATCCTTGCCGACCCGGCGATGATGAGCAGGGGGCAGAGAAAAGAGCTGACGATCCTTTTCAGTGACATCAAGGATTTTACTGCACACTCTTCCTCATATTCACCCGACCGGATTCGGGGCTTTTTGAATGAGTATTTCGAAACAATGGTGGAAGTTGTTTTTACATACAAGGGGACGGTCGACAAGTACATCGGAGACGGCATGATGGTCTTTTTCGGGGACCCCGAACCGGCGCCGGACCATGCCCTCAGATCGGTCCGGGCGGCAATCGAGATGCAGGATAAGGCGCGCGGACTTAGCGCAAAATGGGCCAGGGAAGGCGGTTTCCCGGTGCGCGTGCGGATCGGGATCAATACCGGGGAGGTCGTTGTGGGCAACATGGGGTCTTCTCGACGGCTATCATACACCGTGCTTGGTTCCGCAGTGAACCTGGCAAAAAGGCTGGAATCGAGCGCGCCGGTTGACGGCATACTCATTTCCCAGAGGACTCGTGACCTCGTTGCACCTTTTATTTCCACCCGGCTTTTTGGAGAGATCAATGTAAAAGGAATGCAAGACCCCGTTCGTGCTTATGAAGTGCATTGGGTGGGAAACTCCATCCAAAAGCCCGGGCCGTCGATTGAGGGTTAATTGCACGTTCGGCTCGAAAAGGGCAAACGCCGTGCATCTGTCCTCGCCCTTGAGAAATGGAATGACAAAATCTTCGCGATTATAAGTGCTGCCGCCCGTCCACCACACTTCTTACACCGCTTGCATCTAAATGCTTCCAGCCTGCAGATCTCCGCTGTTTTTTCCTCAGGTGCTGAAATACAGAGTGTAGTAAAGGACATTCACTGCAGTCGGTGAAAGCCCGCAATCGAGTCCGATCCTTATTTCATAGCCCAAGGCCCGAGACTATTTCGATGGTTGGCATGTTAGTT
>JBELAB010000017.1:0-21847 GCA_049509275.1 Syntrophobacteraceae bacterium
CATTATGCCGCATCTTTCGATGCTTGTGGGCAGTGGCCTGTGTGCTTACGGGAGCCTCACCTACCGAGGATCGAATACAATCGGTCACTCTCTAGCACAGTTATTTAAGTTTATCTCAAGCCGATGTCAAGGCAAAATTCAACTGAATTCAACCAAATTCAACTAAAAATTGCCGCCATTCTCTCTCCCACTCCCATTCAAATGAATTCTTTGTTTAATTTCTTGATTCTTGACGTTATTTGTATTACAGTTATGCGGCATAAGTCGCATGTTTTAACCAACCACAAGGGGAAATCGATGGGAGAGGACATTCGCGAAATTGAGATAAGAAAAATCAGTCCAAACCTTCGAATCGTCTGCACAGCCGAATGCATCGAAGAAATGGGGCGTGAAATAAAGAGCCGGGGAGGCCATGAACCGATCCACATTTGCTTCGAGCACGATTCATTCCGAATTCTTGACGGAGAAAAACGCTGGAGGGCCTGCAAGAAGCTCGGAATGAATAAGATCAGAGCCGTCGTCATTACCGAAGCTTGATTTCCGGCGGCCCAATAGTTTATGGCATGCGGGCGGACAAACCCTTTTGGGGCAGCTTCGAAAGGTCCTGAGAAGAGCTGTATCCTCTTTTTTGTTCCCTGATTTTTTCACCCCGGGGTCCCCCGCCCGAGCGGCGCAATCCTTGATACGCAACCCGCAGCAGTGTGAATCTGAGCCGGTCCCGATTGAATCTTGCCAACGCGAAAGCTCATGCTTAGATCAGCCTTTTCTATGGGGTGATTATTCTTTTAGTCCATCAGAGTTCAGGAAAGGGAAGCCATAAATGCACTTCGTTGTCTGTATCAAGCAGGTGCCTGACACTGCCGAAGTAAAAATCGATCCTGAAACCAATACGCTGGTTAGAGCCGGTGTGGAATCCATAGCCAATCCCTTCGATTTGGCGGCCTTAGAAGAAGCCGTGCGCCTCAAGGAAAGATACGGGGGACATGTTACGGCTGTGTCGATGGGCCCTCCGCAGGCAGAATCCGTGCTGCGCCAGACACTCTCACTGGGGGCAGACGATGTTGTCCTGCTTTCGGACCGCGCTTTCGCCGGCGCAGATACCCTGGCCACCAGCTACACTCTTTCCAGGGCCGTAGAAACCCTGGGAGAGCAAAATCCCGTCGACCTGGTCCTGTGCGGCAAACAGGCCATTGACGGCGATACGGCTCAAACCGGACCGGGCATCGCCACGAGGCTGGGTTTCACTCAGTTCACCTACGTGGTCGATGTGGAATGGATCGATCTTGAAAAAAAACGCGTCCAGGTCAGGCGCAAAATCGAAGGGGGGTTCGAGGTCATTAACGGCCCTCTTCCTGCCCTGCTGACAGTGGAATTGGAACTTGCAAAGCCCAGGAGGGCCTCATTGCCGATGCTCATCGATTCTTTGGGCGCCCCCGTTAAGGCTTGGAACGCGAAAGCCATTGGGGCCTCTGTCCAACTGGTCGGCATCAAGGGTTCCCCGACCTGGGTAAAGGCCATTGCCGCACCGCAGCTCCACCGGGCCGGGCCTAAGTGGGACGCAGCACAAGGGGTCTCCGAGGCCGTGTCCCAGGCGCTGGATGCATTGTTTGCCGACGAGGATTTTGAGGCAAAATTCCGAAAAGGATGGGGGGCCTAGGAGATAATGGCCAAGAACACACGGGGAATTGAAGTTGCCGAGGTCATTTCGAATAATTGCATCGCCTGCCAGATATGTATTGGAGAATGCCCGGTTGGCGCAATCGAGTTGAGTCACGATGGTGTTGCGCTCATTGACCCCGAAGTGTGCGTGGGATGCGGCAAATGTTTTGAGAGCTGCCCGGTAAACGCGATCAAATTTGAGAAGAAAAAACGCAAAAAGCTTCCCGAAGAAGAGCGGGTAACGCCAGGGGCCGGGCTGCCGAGCTACCAGGGTGTGGGGGTCTACATCGAGACGGTTGACGGACGGGGCGCGCCGGTGTCGTGGGAGTTGGCCGGCAAAGCAAGAGAGCTGGCGGGGCAACTTGACACAAAAGTTCTGGGTCTTCTGCTTGGAAACAATGTCGGGCCGGCAGCCGATGAAGCAATCGCTTACGGTTGCGACGAGGTGCACGTGATAGACGACCCGTTGCTCTCACACTATTTGCCGGCAACATACGGCAAGGCACTTTCCGATCTTTGCGGCAAACTCCGCCCGGCAATACTTCTCGTAGGCGCAACTTCTTTGGGCAGAGACCTTGCCGGAGTTGTCGCAACCCGGCTTCAAACGGGTTTGACCGCCGACTGCACGGGACTCTTCATTGAGAAGGAAACGGGCCTGCTTCTGATGACCCGTCCAACTTTTGGCGGCAATATAATGGCCACCATTTTTTGCCAGCGCCACCGGCCGCAGATGAGCTCGGTCCGGCCAAGGGTATTCAGGATGCCCGAAAAAGACCCGGGCAGAAAGGGTGTCGTCAGCCGTCATGAGTTGGAGGCGCCGCCCGTTGGGCTATCCACCATCGTTGAGTTCATCCCTGCGGACGAGACGGCGGGTATGGATATCGTCCGCTATCCCGCGCTTGTAGTGGCCGGACGCGGCGCATGTGACCAGTCTTCGTTTCCTCTTCTCGAGGAATTGGCCCAAGTGGTCGGGGGAGTCATCGCCTGTTCAAGACCGGTGGTACAATCGGGTCTTATGCCCTATGAAAGACAGGTGGGCCAGACCGGTAAAACCGTCGCCCCAAGACTCTACATCGGCGTCGGCGTCTCGGGAGCGGTTCAACACCTGGTGGCCATCCAGGGGGCCGAGAAAATCGTAGCCATCAACTCCGACCCCAACGCACCAATTTTCAGGGTCGCCGACGTAGGCATTGTGGGCAATTACCAGGAGATTGTCCCTGAGCTGATCGTTCAGCTCAAAAAGAAAAAATCCAACGCGAACAGCGAGCTGTAAACTTTATGGATAATATGTTCGATGCGGCAATCGTTGGCGCCGGGCCTGCGGGCATTTCGGCAGCCTGTGTTCTGGCGGACAGGGGTGTAAAGGTGGTCGTGTTGGAGAGAGGCGAATACCCCGGCTCGAAGAACATGTTCGGCGGCGTCCTTTACGGGCGCCATCTCCGGCAGATAATTCCCGACTACGTTGAGAGAAATTGTCCGATCGAACGCAACATCGTGGAATCTCGACTCTGGTATCTCAGCGAGGATGGGGGACTTAGTTTCGCCTATCGGGACCGGGCCTTTTTCGATGAACGCCGCAACAATGCCTTTACGGTCGGCAGGGCTAAATTCGATCGTTGGTTTGCCGACCAGGCAAGAGCCAAAGGGGCCGTCATAGTGTGTGCAACCGTTGTGACCGATTTGCTCAGAGACGATGCCGGCAGGGTCACCGGTGTGAAGACGGACCGAGCCCAGGGCGACCTGCGCGCCAAAGTCGTTCTTCTGGCCGATGGCGTCAATTCGCCGCTGGCGGCCAAGACGGGATTCCGTCCCGAGGTCAAGCCCGAGAACGTGGCGCTCGCCGTCAAGGAACTGATCGCAATTCCCGAAGAAATCATCGACGAGCGTTTTGGCGTATCTCCGGGAAACGGCGTTACCTGCGAAATCCTGGGAAATGTCACGTTGGGAATGAACGGCGTTGCATTTCTTTATACTAACGGGAGTTCCGTATCGATAGGCATAGGGGCCAATCTGGCCGACTTCGCAATTCAAAAGGCCCGTCCCTATGAGATGCTGGAAAGCCTTAAAAAACACCCCATGATTGCGCCACTCATAAAGGACGGCAAACCTAAGGAGTACCTGGCGCACTGGCTCCCCGAAGGCGGCTATGATACTGTGCCCAGGCTTTGCGGGGAGGGGTTCCTGATTGCCGGGGATTCCGCCATGATGTTCAATGCGCTGCACCGGGAAGGTTCCAACCTGGCGATGACTTCCGGCAGACTTGCGGCTGAAACTATACTGGAGGCAATAGAAAATAACGATTTCAGCTCAAGCGGCCTGCAAGGCTACGTTAAACGGCTCCACGATTCTTTTGTACTCAAGGATTTGAAAAAATATCGAAAGTTTCCCTCATTTCTTGAAACCCACAAGGAACTGTTCACCTCTGTTCCCCGTGCGGCATGCGCCGCTGCCCGGGAAATGCTGACAGTAGACGGAGTCCCTAAAAAAATCAGGCAAACTGAGGTCTGGAAGGCAATTCGCGGGCAGGTCCCCCCGCTCCGGTTATTGCGCCTTGTTTGGGACGCATGGAGGAGCGTCCGATGAGCATCAAGGTCGAAGATAAACTGTTTCTGGATCGATTTAATGTGGATGATGAATCCCACCTGAGCCTGCGCGATGGGAAGGTGTGCTTCGACACGTGCCAGGATCAGCCCTGTCTATATATCTGCCCGGCCAATGTTTACAAATTGGAAAAAGATCGCATAAGCGTTAACTACGAAGGCTGCCTGGAATGCGGTTCCTGCCGGGTCGGCTGCCCTCATTTCAACATCGAGTGGCGCTTTCCTAAAGGCGGTTACGGCGTGCGCCACAAGTTCGGTTGAGATTAGAGACAAAAGGGAAAAAGAGCGGGGAACCTGGCCCCCGGACCCTCCGAAGATCGGCGGCCTTGACGATTGCCGGCCGCCATATCTGCTAAGCCGCCTCACCTACGCCGACAACTAACTTTTTCCCCAGGGCCGACAAGGCGGCCTCGATTTGCTCGATTCGACTGGCGTGGGTCAAACTGAGCAGCCGGTCTATGACAGTCGGGGACACGCCGAGCTTGCGGGCCAGGTCCGCTTTGCGAAATCCGGCCTCGAGCATGGCGTTCCAAAGCAAGACCTTGGCCGCAACACCCGCAGGGACAATGACGCCGGGTTTTCCCTCAAGTGGGGAGGGCATGGCGATGGGGCGCCGCTCGTCCATGTGAGAGGAGAATATGGCGATCAAGGCGTTAACGGCACGGGCTTTAGCGTCGGTTTCATCCTCGCCAAAGGTTACGGCTTCAGGAATGTCGGGGAATGTGACCAGCAGCGTTCCATTGGTGTCCGGGTCTAATTGGATGGGATAGATGAACATGGATTTCCTCCTACTTCAGTCCCAGTCGTTTCTTGATGTGCTCAACCAATCCTTTGCCAAGCTCTTTACCGCCGCCGTGCATAGGCAGTTCCGTTTTCTTGTCGCCCAGGCGCACAATGATGTGCCCTGTGCCGCGTTTTGTCTCGAACATGCGCCCTGTTTTCCGAGCCATGCTTTGAATTGGTTCGCGTTCATGTGAGCTTTTATAAACAAATCTGTTTATAATATCAAGCTGCTTGTAGATAGATCTGTTTAAAACAGGGGGAAAAATATTGAGTGAGACTGGCAGCGCCACCCGCCCCCGGCTAATGGATCAGTTCGCCGATCCTTGGCCACCTGACCTTGCCTGCTATATTTTCAGCCTTGCCGTTCCATGAAAAGTAAATGACGAAAGCCTTCCCCAATACGTTACCGGGCGGGACGACCCCCCAAAAGCGGCTGTCCTCGCTATCGTTGCGGTTGTCACCCATAACGAACAGGCAGCGATCGGGAACTACGACAGGGCCGAAATTCTCCACTGCCTCTATGAAACCCGGCGGCTCTTTTTTATCGAAGTAACCCCACGGATCGGGGATCGGCATATTATTGATATATATTTTACCATCAATGATTTGAACAGTTTCTCCCTGCACTCCAATGACTCTTTTAATGAAGTCCTTCGATGGATCTTTGGGGTAAAGAAATACGATTACATCTCCTCGTTCCGGTTCTTTATAGGAAAACATCCTGATGTTCACGAAAGGTATTCGTATTCCATAAATGAATTTGCCAACTAAAATACAATCTCCGGGCAGTAAAGAGGGTTCCATCGATCCAGATGGAATATAAAATGATTGCACAATAAAAGTCCGGATAAACAGGGCGATCAGGATCACAATGACGATCGTCTCAAGAGTTTGTTTGGCCTCTTTTTTATTAAACATTTTCACTCCCTGACGTTGAGTCCCGGTGAGTCAGACCTGGATGGAAATACTCGATGTTGATGCTTAACACCAGACCCTTCAGCGGCCTCCGCCCGCCATGCTAAAAAGGAAAATTAGAAAAGAAAACAGAGCAATGTGTATGGTAAATCTTTCGTTAAACCCTCTTTTCTCCGCGCCCCATACGCTCATCTGGAATTGCATGCCCGGATGCTCCTTTTTTTAATGCCGGATGCCGAAAAGTAAAGATCACACGAGATACGATAATCAGCCAATCCCGAAGCCGGGCGGGGACCCAGGAAAATCCACGAAGCGGATCGCACCTCGCAATACCAAGCCAATGCATTTGCAGGATGAATACTTATAGTTGCCTCAGTTCACTTTAGAACTTGCAATGTAGTTGCGCCTCGGGAGCAGCGTCAAATCTTGTACAGACGGACAACAGGAGGCAAAGATGCCAACAAGACATTTGAGAAACGCTATCTATTTAATTTTCGTCATTTTATTGGGCGCCACCTTTGTACTGGCGACCCTAGTCCACACACCTCGGGCTCATCCCAGCGGTCGTACATATTGAAGTGACGGAGCGGCAGGAGATTGCGAACCCTTTGCTTCCGTTTGAAAACGAACCATTTTTTAAGTATTTTTTCGGAAATCCCAACAAAATGCCCAAGAAATTCAAGCGCGAGATATCCGGGCTTGGGACCGGGATAATTATTGACGATTCGGGACACATTCTCACCAATTACCATGTCGTTGGGGGAGCCACAGAAATTAAGGTTTTGCTTGCAGATGGGAGGCAGTTTACCGGGAATTCGGTAAAAACTATCGGAACAGACCCGAAAACAGATCTGGCGCTCATTCAGATCGTGGAGAAGGGTCCGTTTCCGCACGTTTCCCTTGGAGACTCCAACAAAATGGAGGTGGGGCAATGGGTGGTTGCAATCGGACACCCCCGAGGACTCGATCAGACCGTTACACAGGGGATCATCAGCGCCAAGCACCGCACGGGGATTTCAGACCCCAGCAGCTACCAGGATTATCTGCAGACCGATGCGGCGATCAATCCTGGCAACAGCGGTGGTCCGCTTATGAATCTCAGCGGCGAGGTGATCGGCATCAATGCGGCGATTCTTTCCGAATCCGGCGGATTCGAGGGGCTGGGGTTTGCAATTCCCAGCAACATAGCCGTCCACATCACGCAAGAGCTGATCAAAAACGGCAAGGTCATTCGGGGCTGGCTCGGAGTGAGTCTCCAAAACATAACCCCCGAGCTTGCCAAGTCATTTAGTTTGAGCAGCAATAAAGGGGCTTTGATTGCCGAAGTAATCAAAGGGAGTCCGGCCGATCACGCCGGGATGAAGCAGGGCGATGTAGTCATTGCCTATCAGGACAATCCGCTGGATGACCCATCCTCTTTGCGAAACAGTGTGTCACTGGCGCCCGTGGGGTCTGAAGTAAAACTCACCGTTGTGCGCAACGGCGCCAAACAGGACGTTACGGTAAAGGTCGGCAGCCTGGAAGAGCAGGAAAAGGCAGTAGCGTCCTCTTTAAAACAACAGTTCGGGATTGAGGTCAGGCCGCTGGCGCCACAAGAGTCTAACACGTACGGGTTAGAGTCCCGGTCGGGATTGGTATTTGCCGAAGTCGACCCTAAAAGTCCCTTTGGAAAGGCCGGTTTCGAAAAAGGCGATATTATACTGCAAGTCGAAAATAATCCAGTAGACAGTCCGGGCACCCTGTTTGCCCTTCTGAGCACTCTGAAACAGAAGCATAAGGCGATCGTGCTGGCCGTTGACCACAAAAGCGGCCAAAGCACCGTTGTGCAGATAACACTGCCGTAGGCTTGCGCGGAGGCGCACCTTTACACTTCAGGGTACACCGCCGGTCAAATAGAGGCTGAAAGAAAGCGCAGGATGGCCCCCACCGACTTCAAACAATGACCGAAATGCAACTCTATACCCTGGAATAGGTAAGACTATCTTTTTCGAACTGCTCGACAATCTTATCGGTCAAAGACGGCCGCATGCTCGCCATGACCTGAAGAAAGTCTTCGGTAGTGACCTTGTAGTCTTTGTTCTGGGCGACTTCTCGTTCAAAGGCAAACTGAGCGACCCGCTCAAAAAGATATTCGATATCAGCCGGGGTGAACCTCGAGGTCTCATCGACGAGCCGGTCCAGGCCGATTTGGCCGACATTGAGCCGCGAGAGGCAGTGTTCGAGGATGGTCTTTCGCTCATCGGCACTCAGGCCGCCAACCGGTATTATGCAATCGAACCTTCCCGGGCGGAGCAATGCGGGGTCCAACTGCCCGATATAATTGGTAGCGCACACGAGCAGCAACCGGCTGGATTCATTCTTCAATAACGGGACCTGCTTCAGGAACTCGTTGGTTATGCACTTGTCCAGACGATCCCCATTGTCGCGGCAAGGCGCCAGCTCTTCAAATTCATCTATGAAGATGACGGCGTCCTGCAGTTGCCTGACCTTCTCCATGGTCCTGCGCAGATTGGCCCCGAGTTTTTCGGCGCCCTGCTCCATGAGCATGCTCGGAACTATCTCGATGTACCACCAGGACAGAACTCCTGCTATGGCCTTGACAAAGTGGGTCTTGCCCGTCCCCGGAGGGCCGAAGAAAATGATTGTCTTGGGGCTGCTAACGCCGTGTTTGCGTGAAAGGTCTTCCATTGTCAGAGGGAGAATGATTCTGCGCTGGACCAGTTGTTTGGGCGGTTGGGAATCGGAGATAGTGTCCCAGATTTCTCTTCCGAAGGTCTGGGCCCCCATCTCATTGAGAATGTCTTTTCTCTTGTAGGACAGATACTCGTTGACCGCCTGCTCCATATTTTCCAAAAAATCGATGCATGCGGTCCGAAAGCCAACGTCTCTGCAGAGTTTTTCGGACAAAAGCCATTTATGCTGATTAATTTTCGCCCACAGGTCGGAAGCGATTTCGGGTTCGAACTTTGTGCCGGACATCTCGAAGATCTTACTTGCGCATTCTTCCGATGAAGGGGCTTCTGACAGGTTAGCGTTCACGGCGACACCTCGATTTGCGCTGCTACAAATTTCATGGAAGGCTTTATAATCCTTTTCGGCATTTTTGGCAAGTCGGGGGGGCGGCCGAGGGAAATTCTTTGTACCGCCGGCGCAGGCCCTTACCCCTTGACGGCGTAAACGGCCCGCTTATCGTATAACCCACATCGAAGGCGGTTCGATTTTTGGACACCTGGCAAGAACACAAGGATAAAAACAGATGCACTACTTTCCCATTACCGTGGCCTTCCTGCTGTTTCTCGCGCTTCTGTTTATCTTTCTCATCATCGCCATAGAGGTAGGCATACTCAGCTATGCATACCGGACAATGGGGGTTGACAGGCGATATGTGTTCTCCCTGCTCATTATTTCTCTTTTTGGGAGCTACGTTAATATACCGCTCTTCCAGTTGCCCCCTGAGCAGATCGTATCCAACTCTTACGTTGATTTCTTTGGGATACGGCATATCATTCCCCTGGTAAAAGAATGGCCGGCGACAACGCTTGCAGTGAACATCGGCGGAGCTGTGATTCCCACTATCC
This sequence comes from Syntrophobacteraceae bacterium, assembly GCA_049509275.1. Taxonomy (GTDB): domain Bacteria; phylum Desulfobacterota; class Syntrophobacteria; order Syntrophobacterales; family Syntrophobacteraceae; genus SbD1. The sequence continues at coordinate 9,536 of JBELAB010000017.1, forward strand.
TCTCCCTGTATCTTATGCAGAAGAACAAGCTATACGGCCAGTCTCTGGTGAGCATAGCCATCGTGACAACCCTGGTCTACTTCATGGCCCACCCGGTAAGGGGAGTGGGAATGGCAGTGCCGACATTCATTCCCCCCGTTGCCGCCACTGCGACCGCTCTGATTTTCTCATCAAAGCATGCTCCCGCATTGGCTTATATTTACGGCGCCATGGGGACCCTGCTGGGCGCAGATATTCTCCACTTTGATGACATCCGTGGACTCGGAGCGCCTGTGGCTTCGATCGGAGGCGCCGGCACATTTGATGGAATCTTCGTTACCGGCATCCTTGCGGTCCTGCTCGCAAGCGTAATGACGGGAAAGGCGGAAAAGACATCCTAAAAATACAGTCCGAATTCCTGAAGCAGTTCATCGCCCTTGCTTCTCCGTACTGGAAGTCCGACGATAAATGGAAAGCCGGTGCGCTGCTGGCGCTCATCGTGGCCATGAACCTGGGGATGGTTTATGTCCAGGTATTGGTGAATATATGGATAAACGATTTCTATAACGTCCTCCAGTCCCTCGACAAGGCCAGGTTCATGCCTGAGCTGTTTCGCTTCTGCATCCTCGCCTCAGCCTATGTTGCACAATCCGTCTACATGCTCTACCTCAGCCAGATGCTTCAAATCCGATGGCGGCGATGGCTCACCGAAGAGTACCTCAAAGACTGGCTTTCCCGCCAGGCATACTACCGCATGCAGTTTGCCGAACCGCAGACCGACAACCCGGACCAGCGCATCAGCGAGGACATAAATTCTTTTATCGAGATAACGCTGAATCTTGGCACCACCCTGTTGAGCTCCGTTGCGACCCTGGTCTCTTTTATGGCTATTCTGTGGCAGCTCTCGGGAACGCTCGGTATTCCGCTGGGCAGCCTGGGGACCCTGTATCTTCCAGGCTATATGGTCTGGGCCGCCCTCATTTACTCTGTTCTTGGCACCTGGCTCACCATGCGCATCGGCAATCCATTGATCCTTCTCAATTTCAACCAGCAGCGCTTTGAGGCCGATTTTCGCTTCAGTATGATGCGGATACGCGAAAACAGCGAGTCAGTCGCACTTTATGGTGGTGAAAGACAGGAGCAGGTGCATCTGCGAGACCGCTTCCGTTTTCTCCTCGAAAATTTCTGGGGAATTATGAGGCGGCAGAAACGGTTGTCCTGGCTGACCAACACATATAACCAGGCTGCGATCGTCTTTCCCGTGATCATGGCCGCGCCCCGTTTCTTCGCCGGGCAGATGCAACTGGGAGGCCTCATGCAGACGGCCGGCGCTTTCGGGGCCGTTCAAGGCGCTCTTTCTTATCTGATAAACAGCTACACCACCATCGCGCGATGGCACGCGGTAATAGACCGGCTCGTCGGGTTTTCCCGTTCGCTAGAAGAACTGAAGACTTCAAAACTACTGGAGAGCGTCAACCGCATTCACACTCCGGACAACGCCTTCAGAACCGACCCCTTGAGCGTTTTTCTGCCAAACGGCAAGACGCTGGTCAACAACCTCAAGCTGGACATCGAACCGGGAACGCACCTTCTGATCACCGGGCCCTCGGGTTGCGGAAAGAGCACCCTGATGCGAGCCATGGCCGGCATATGGCCCTTCTGCAAAGGTACGATACTCTTGCCCGAACGATCTTCCATCATGTTCCTGCCCCAAAAACCCTATCTCCCCCTGGGCACTCTTCGCGATGGGCTATGCTACCCCTACCCGGAAGGCTATTCTGATGAGGACTTGAGGGAGGCCCTCCTTGTTTGCGGGCTCCAGGATTTGATCGGCGCAATGGACAAAGCTGAAGACTGGTCGCATGCCCTTTCCCTGGGTGAGCAACAACGTCTTGCCTTCTCCAGACTTATGCTTGCCAAGCCGGACTACATATTTCTCGACGAGGCCACCGCATCGCTCGATGAAGCTGGGGAAGCAGCCCTGTACGGACTTCTGCGCCGCAAGCTGCCGCACGCGGCCGTGATCAGTGTGGGGCACAGGTCTTCACTGCTCGCCTGGCACACTCTGAAGCTCAAATGGGAAAGGGAAGGAACCTGGGTGCAATCGACCCTGCAAGGTGAGGGTACGGGTAATCTCCCGGCGCTTTGAGCCGTGACAAAAAGCCTATAGAGCACAACGCAGCGTGATCCGGCAGGTCCGATTTTTGGAGGGCAATGACATCCCCCCGGGATACAATAAGAAGCGTGATGCGAATAGATTCAATTTCCCGATCCCATAACTATCTGCAAAATCACCGGAATCCCCAAGCTAAATACCGGCTATGAATCAATGCAGCCATTTCTCTTCTGGTTCGAGAAGGCTTGGCGGGCTGCGCTCCGCTTGGCCCGGCACCCCACCTGCGGATCTTTTCATGGTTTAGGGTGTAGCGCATGGACATGAGTTACTGCGGTGGATTTTTTTGTCCCTGCGTCCCAGCGTCAGTTGCACGCCAGCGGCAAGGTTATTATGAATGTCGAGCCTTCACCCGGCTTGCTTTTCGCGGTAATACTCCCCCCATGCCGCTCGACTATCTTGCGGCAGATGGCAAGTCCCATCCCGGTGCCTTCATAGGCGCTTTTCCCGTGAAGTCGCTCAAAAGGACCAAATATGCGGTCCAGGTATTTCTCATCGAAGCCGATGCCGTTATCTTCGACGAATATCGGGCAATCATGATCCGTTCGCCGGGAATATATTTTTATGTGGGGTTGCTCCTCCCCATGAAATTTCAGTGCGTTGGCAATAAGATTTTGAAAAAGTTGACGAATCTGGCTTTTTTCACCTTCGACGGCAGGCAATTCAAAAACTTCTACATTAGCTCCAACACGGTCAATTTTTATCTCCAGATCCGAAATCACCTCCATTACAGCCTCTCGCAGATCGAAAGTGTCCAGAGGCTCGGGACGTGTAGCCACACGGGCATATTTCATAAGATCTCGTATGAACTGCTGCATCCGCTTCGATGCGTTCAGAATCCTGACGAGATAATCTTTTCCCTCTTCGTCCAGCTTCTCTTTACAGGTGGTCCCGAGACGTTCCCCGAAGGCCATGATTTTTCTAAGAGGCTCCTGAAGGTCATGGGAGGCAATAAAGGCAAATTGCTCAAGCTCCCGGTTACGCAACTCAAGTCTTCCCGCAAGGGCCGTAAGTTTTTCCTCTGCTTTTTTTCGATCCGAGATATCGGTCATTGTCGTCCGGGCAAGACTTTCACCGTCTGAATCCAGGAGGTATGTGCTATCAAGTTGAAAGTAACAATCGATGCGGCTCCTTCCATTAGGCTTTATCTCACAGGTGTGGGGCTGTCTTGTTTTAAAGACCTTCCTCAAATGAAGGTGCAGTTCCTCCCTGTCATTTTCTGACGCGTAAAGATTGAACGGCTTTCCGATCAGGATGTTTCTTTCTACTCCTAGTTGCCTTGCGGCAGTCAGATTGGCTTCAACTATCCTGCCTTCTTCACTTAAAGTAAGGTAGCCTACAGGAGCGAAATCATACAGGTCGGAGTACTTTTTCCTGGACTGCTCCAGTTGACACTGCATGGAGCGAAGCTCATCGTTTTGCATTTCAAGCTCAACCTTGTGAACCTGCAGCTCTTCGACGAGCTTGCGCACATCCTTCACCGGCATTTTCTCCATCGATGAAGGCCTGGATTTCAGAGTCTCCATGGCCTGTCTACGAAGCTCGGCGGTTTTTGCATCACGGTCGTTCATTCGGTGATATCCTCAATCGCAAGCAGGATCAGATGCGGCCGGCTGCTCCTCTGTTCGATTCGCCTGGCATTAAGGACCAGGACTCGATGACCGATCGATGGGAAATCATGCTCGACCCTAAAATCCTGAAACGAGCTTTTCTCGGGTATGATCTTTTCGAGAAGTTCCCGCAACTCCGGAATGTCCCACTGACCACCACCGAGTTCGTAAACACGGGCCCCCTCGGATTCCTGCCTGGAAATCCTGAATGCCTCATAGAAAGCCTTGTTGCCCGAGACAACCCGAAAACTGCCATCGAGCACCAGCAGAGGCTCTCGAACGGTTTCGACAATGCTTTCAGCATATACTCCGGCATCCTCGGCAAGCTTCTGCATGATTTTTACTTCTGTAATATCTATAATGTTAATTACAACCCCATCGATTACATTATCGATTGTGCGGTAAGGGAGCACCCGGACCGAAAGCCAGTTGCCTCCATCACTGCGAATCTCACGGCTTTCCCGGTGCAGGGTGTCCAGGACCTCAGAAGCTGCCTTGTGGAGGTCAAGTCCGGTAATTTTCGATGTGATGTCGCCAATCGATCTTCCGATATCCGCCTCTATGAGATTAAGGACTTTCTTAGCGAAAGGAGTAAAGCGTCTGATATGAAGGCGGTTGTCCAGGAAGATGGTGGCAATCTCGGTGCTTGAGAGAAGGTTACTCAGATCATTGCTTAACTCCGTGACGAGGTCGAGGCTTTTTTGAAGCTCGGAATTCAGTGTGTTCAGCTCTTCATTTGTGGACTGCAATTCCTCGTTTGCCGATTTAAGCTCCTCGTTGGAAGCTTCGAGTTCCTCTCCGGTGGCCTGGAGGTGCTCCCTGGTGGCCTGGAGTTCCCGCTCGAGTCTCGCAATTTGGGGATCGATGTCCTCAGATGAAGCGGCCTTCTTTTTTCCCTTCAGTTTTTTGGGCGCGGCCTTTTCGATAAAGGCAACAACGCACAAGCCCTTTGACTGAGAAAGAGGATTAACCGCAAGATCAAAAATCTGATATTCTTCTTTTTGCCCGAGCGCAAGGTCTTCAACGCGTACCGGCTTGCCCTCCCTTGCGGCTTCATAGAGGGCCAGTTCGAGTTTTAGACGTAAGCTCTGCCTGGCCATCTTAAAGATGTTGAGGCTCGATTCTCCCTCGGGGAGCTTCAGATATTTTTCAACCGCGCCATGTGAAAACAGGACCTCATTTTTTTCATCTACTATGACATAAGGCGGGGCAAACAGGTCCACAACGGCTTTTCCGCTTAAACGGCCAAGGTCTTGCTTTTGGGGGTTTTGTCGGCCCTGGGCTGTGGGCATTGCGGCGTAGACCTCCTCGGTTTGTAGAAGAGTTCCGGCCCAAGGTCTTGAGCCGGTGTCTTTTCGCTGATAAATCTTACAGTGAGTGTCAATTGTGGAAAAAAGATCGTCAAACCTTCCGATTGACTCCGAGGAGCCAAGGAAGAGATATCCTCCTTCATTCAAAGAATAGCGGAAAAGGGGAAGTATCTTTCGCTGGAGCTTCACACTCATATAGATGAGGACGTTCCGGCAGCTTATGAGGTCCATTCTTGAGAAGGGCGTATCCTGGGCTATGTTTTGGACCGCATAGACGATCATTTCCCGAATAAGCTTTTTTATCCTGTACGTATTTTGGGATTTTATGAAAAAATGCTCCAGGCGCTCTTCGGATACGTCAGATACAATGCTCTCCGGGTATTCGCCCAATCGGGCGCGCTGTATGGCGAGGGGATCGAGGTCCGTTCCGAATATCTGGACGCTGTGGTCTGCATTTAGTTTTTCCATGTATTCGAAAAAAAGTATGGCAATTGAAACGGCTTCTTCGCCGGTCGAGCAGCCGGGAACCCAGATCCGCAGGGTGGATCCCTGCCGCTTTTTTTGGATCAGCTCTGAAACAACCTTTTCGGAAAGGACCTCAAAGGCCTCGGGATCTCTGAAAAACCGGGTTACGCCGATGAGGAAATCCTTATGGAGGGCCTCTGCTTCAGGCGGATTTTCCTCGAGATAACGGTAATAGTATTCTATGGAATCTATTTGGTGTGCCGCCATCCGCCGCTCTATTCTCCGACGGATGGAGGACTGCTTGTAGTCCCTAAAATCGACCCCGCTCCGGTCCCTGATCAGAAGAAGTACTCTTTCCATTACATTCTGGAATGCCTTATGGACTCTTTCGCTTTCCTCCGTGACTATTATGTGTGGTCGCTTCACATAGCTCAAAATTGCTTCGGCCATTTTCCCGACAGGCAGGACCATATCAACAATGCCTGTTCCCACAGCGCTCCTCGGCATACCATCGAATTTGGCCTGCTTTGCATCCTGGACGATTACCGCACCGCCTTCTTCTTTGACGGCCCTGAGCCCCAGGGTGCCATCCGTTCCGGTCCCCGAGAGAATGACACAAATGGCCTTTTCTTTCTCACTCTCAGCAATAGAGCGAAAAAAGGAGTCAATCGGAAATAAAGGGGCCTTGCCCCCTCCAGACGCCGTCGAACGAAGAGTTCGGCCGAGCAGGGAGACTTCCATGCCCGGCGGATTGACATAGATCTTGTTGGGCTCGATTTTTGTCCCGTTTTCCACCAGGTTGACGGCCATCTTCGTTTTAGCCTGCAAAAGCTCCCTCATGACGCTCTTGGTCCCGGGCGATAAATGCTGGATAACAACGAAGGAAAGTCCAGGCTCGGCAGGCATATTGGAAAAGAAAGATTCAAGGGCCTCCAGCCCACCGGCGGAGGCGCCCAGCCCCACTATGGGAAAAGTATCGGCCGTTTCCGCCTCTGGCGGTGAAAAGTTTAAAAAAGCACCCCCTCCACAGGTATCGGTAAGGACCTCGGACCGTGTTGCGGGTCTTGCCTTTGTGGTTTTATTCCCGGCCTTTTTCGCCATTTGGGCGGCCTTTAAATGCATGGCTGGATATGGACGCCGATATTTTGAACAATAGTACCGAAACTATATGATAGCAAATTTTTGATGTGAATTCAGGGAAAACAAAACTCATAAATTCTTTGAAAAGGATGTGAAAAACGTGGTTCCCTTTTTAGCTGCCGGTTCCACCCACACCAGCCCCCCGTGTTGTTGAGCTATCTCTTTTACTATGGCCAGGCCCAAGCCGGCGCCTTCGATCCCCCTGGATGTCTCATGCCGCTCAAATAGTCCGAAAATCTTTTCAGCATCCACCACTTTTAGTCCTTTACCATTGTCGGTAATCGAAAAAATGTGGGAACTCTCCGTCTCTTCATATCCGATCCAGATCTTGCTCAGCCGCTCTCCGCCGTATTTCAATGCGTTATCTACGAAATTCCTGAACACCCTCAAAATCGACAGCCTATCCCCTTTTATCTCGATATCAGGGTCTGGCTCGAACCATTCGATTCCACGAATATTGAGCTGTGAAGAAAATTCGTCTTTGATCATCGCAAGAATCTCCTTGATGTTTATCTTTTCAAATAACGGCCGGGTCTCTTTGGTCGCTATATAGACATTGATCATTTCGACTAGAGCTGCGATATGCCCGGATGCTTTTAGTATTTGCTCGCAATAATTCCTCCCCTTATCGTCGAGGACATCTTTAAACTGTTTATGAAGACGTTTCGTAATACCATATATCCCTACGGCCGGACTCTTGAGATCGTGTGCTACCGAGTAAGCGAATAGCTGTAGCGCATCCTCTGCGCGCTTACGCTCCTCTATTTCACGAATGAGCCGATCATTGGCCATGGCCAGTTCTGCAGTGCGCTCCTTGACCAAGTCCTCAAGGTGGTCACGGTATTTGTTCAATTGCTCCAGTACAAGCTTGCGCAGGGTAATGTCACGGAAAGTGAGGACCGCCCCGACAATTTGCCCCTCTTCCCGAATGGGAGTACTTGAATATGCAACCGGGAAACTCGTGCCGTCCTTCCTCCAAAATACCTCGTCTCTTTCACGCCGGGCGGCCCCGATACTCAAGCTTTCAAACATCGGACACTCGTGTACGGGATAAGGAGAACCATCGGCCCTGGAGTGATGCACCAGTTGATGGAAATCTTGCTGGATCAATTCTTCAATCCGATACCCGGCGAGCTCGGCCCCGGCCGGATTGATAAAGGTGACTCTGCCCGCCGGGTCAAATCCGACAATGCCCTCTCCCGCTGCGTCGAGGATCAGTTGGTTTTGCCGGCTGAGCCGCTGCACCTCCTCTTCGGCCCGCTTGCGGACGATTATTTCCCCCGACAGCCGCTCGTTGGAAGCTTTGAGTTCGATAAGGGCGTTTTTGATTTCACTTAAATCCCTTGCCACACTGACGCTGCCAAGAACTCTGCCTTCCCTGTCCTGCAACAGGCCGATAGAAATCTCAAATGGGGCAGAACTACCGTCCTTTCTTGTCATGAGGATTTCCCGCTTTTTCACCGAACCTTGCCGACGCAGATCCTTAAGCATTATTTCCATCTCATCCCGGTCAGCGTATAAACCAAAGCCCGATTTTCCTCGAAGCTCTTCAAAACTGTACCCGTACAGTTCGGCCGCCATTTTGTTCAATTTGATAAACTTCCCGTGTTTATCCACAATGCCTATGGCGTCAGGTGAGTTCTCCAGGACATTTTCGAAGTAGGCGTTCGTCTGCTCTAGTTCCTCCTCCCTTTCTTTGCGCGCGGTTATGTCGCGCGAGATCGAAGAGGCGCCTATTATTCTCCCCGCTGCATCGAAAATAGGTGAAACAGTCAAAGAGATATGGACTTTTTTTCCGTCTTTGCGAATACGGGTGGTCTGGTAATGATCCACCCGTTCCCCTCGCGTTATGCTGTCGAGGATATTGGATACATCCCCGGGCCGATCGGAAGGCAGCAGGATGGATACTGGCTTTCCCACCACTTCCCCGGCGGGATAGCCGTAAATGTTTTCGGCCCCCCTGTTCCAGCTCAAAACGATGCCATCCAGCGTAATGCCGATAATCGCATCCCCTGAGGATTCGACAATGTAGGCCAGCAGAGAGCGGGCTTCCAGGTATCTGCACGAGACAAATGCCCCAACCGCAGCGACAGCGGTTAGGAAAATAGCAGTATGGATGTGGGACCCCCAGATGGTTATGTTGGGCCAGAGGATGTGTTTGAGCAATTGGAAGGCGGACATTGCCGCAAGAGTGACAAACGGTATGAGAACCAAAGGGAGTATATGTCCAAAGCGATATGGACGCGATGTCATTTCTACTCCTTTTGACAGTCCCGCCCTTGGAAATTGACAGGACCCATGAAAGTGACAAGACAGGTCCCTGAAAACCCGAGGGATTTCAGACTCTCGGACTGGACTTTCGGAAACGAAACCGCCACAAATCACTTCTTATTTGTAAAGCCAATAGAATGTAATCTGTACTCTCTATCATGGCGCGCCTCCATTATTGGAAGGGAAGGCAAGACAAGACGAATCCGATGCCGACAGATTACATCGGAGGCACGGACTATGCAAGGAGAAATACATGTGCTTTTCTGACGGGGGACCAGAGGGGCCGTGGCAAGCCGGATGAGAGTTGATTGCAGGACGTTCTGGAGGGGGCCTGGCTTTTGCCTGGTAACATGGACAACCTTTATCTTTTTTTTACATTCCAGAGATAATGTATTGTATCACCATACAAGAAGAGTCGGCATCATGCCACTTTTATCAACTTAGCAAGCGCATCAGCCTTGATTTCTGCATTGTCTATCGCAGTCATATTTATACTGTAATAGTCATAGAGTTCCCTGATTGCGTTTACGTGCGGCGTAAAGGCAAATGGTCCAATTTCATTCATAATGCGAATATTGCTAGAACTATACTCGTTATTAAGGCCATGGTTCTTAACACTTATTTGCGATTTAAAATTACCCGTATCGTTAATGATCTTAGCCAAAGTCATCAAATCTATCTTGTCACCTCTACTTATATTATATGATCTATAATGACCATCATTCATCACAAAATAGAATATCATGTTCACTAAATCATTAATGTATATATAGTCGAAAATAACATTTTGGACGATTTCTATAGGAAGATGCAAGATATTCTTTATTAATGAATTAGATATAAATCTGAGTTTATAATTTTCGTATTTTCCATAACACCCAAATACTCGCAAATGGTAAGCATTGGGAATATGTTCTATGTAACGCGACTCTATGGCCTTGCAAAATCCATAATCATCCAGAGGCAGCGCCTTATAAGCATCTTCCTCACAAACATCAACGATGGGCTTGTGCTTTTGGTATTCTGCACCGGAACCGATATTGATAATTTTGGCAACCTTGGGAGCATTTTTGATGATGTTGAAAAACATGCGCAAATTTATGTGGACCAAAGCTGTCATTCCATCCTTATCACTGCCCCCCCCTCTGTTGGCAGCATGGATTATTATGTCGATTTTGTTGTATCTGATAAAATCATCAACATCATTTTCATTCGTTACATCTAGTTCGAAACTCCTTGGTGTAAATAAGACGCAGCTATCGATCCCGGCCAAAAATTCCGTTAAATTTCTGCCGATAAAACCATTGGCGCCAGTAATAAGAATATTCATTTTCGCCGTCCCACACGCATTTAATCTTAAACAGGTATTGTATTGTTCAGTTGTCCTTGTGCGGTTCCATTTCGTGAATCGGTTTGCCGAAGGCTGTCTTGGGATATGCCTTAGCCTCCAGGTCGATCCATATATCAAGCAACCCCGGGCCATTGCCGGTGGAATAGAGCCAATCGAGGTCCGCATCGATTTGGCCGGTATGCTTTACGCACCGCCCGGGTATGCCATAGGCCTCGGCAACCCGTGAAAAATCCGGCGCCGAATAGCCTATCACGGTTGATTGTAAGCGGCTTTCGAAGTAATCCTCCTGGAATTGCCGGACCATGCCGAGGCTTTTATTATTGATGATGATGATTTTCAGAGGCAGGCCAAGGTGCGCCACAGTCTCCAGTTCCTGTATATTACATTGAAATCCGCCATCGCCGGCGATCACAACAACTGATTGCCCCGGGCTCGAAACCGCAACGCCTATGCCCGCAGGGAGCGCAAATCCCATCGACCCCATACCGCCGGAGGTGAGGAACCGCTGCTCCGATGTCAACTCAAGTGATTGAGCTGCCCACATCTGGTGCTGGCCTACATCAACAACAAAAGCACTTGCCAGTGGAAAGCGACGTGACAGGCTATGCATCAGTGAATTGGGAGCAATGCCCGGGAGATCGGGCTGTTCCGAGGTATCGGGCCACTTGAGACGCAGAGCGGCAATTTCCTCCTGCCAGGTTTTGAATCGTTGATCCGGACAGGACGCCGATTGAACAGGAGTTGACCGAAGGAAAGCGCCCAGTTCCGCCAAAATCCCACGGTAGCTTTTTAGAGAATTCTTTATTTCACCCGGCTCTATGTCGATATGCCAAATTTTCTTGCCCTCTTCGAACGATCTGATATCTGACCCGGTTTGCCTGATGTCCAAACGGCTTCCGAGCACCAGCAGGAAGTCCGCCCGGGAAAGGGCGCAATTTGCCCAGCGATTGCCATATGTGCCGATCATGCCTACCCGCAGAGCATGACCGTAGGGGAGCAAATCCACACCCATCAGCGAATGGACTACCGGGATTTGGAGCCGGTCCGCGAGCTTTCGAAACGGCTCGACTGCACGGGCAGAGCGGATGCCTCCTCCGGCCAGGATAAGCGGGCGTTTGGCGCGCAAAAGGTCTTCAAACATCTCACCCGAGCCGGAGAGGTCCGGTTGTGTGGTCAAATGCCTCACTGAAGGAGGACCCATGGGGACTTGAATACAGGCTCGCTGAACGTCCATCGGTATATCTATCAACACGGGGCCGGGGCGTCCGCACAGAGCTAATTGGAAAGCACGGCTCAGCAGGCCGGGCAATTCATCGGGCTTTAACGCCAACCATGCCGCTTTCGTTATAGGCCCAGCCATACTCACAATATCGGTTTCCTGAAAACCGGCTTGACGCACCTGCCGATCTCCGCGCAACTCATGGCGGTTGACTTGACCGGTGATGAACACTGTCGGGACGGAGTCGAAATAGCAACTTCCAATGGCCGTGAGAAGATTGACGGCCCCGGGGCCGCTGGTAGCCAGGGCCACCCCGGGTGTCCCGGTCATGCGTGCGCTGCCTTCGGCGGCAAAACCGGCCGCCTGCTCATGGTGCATGCTTACGATACGTATCCCGGCCCTGCAGTGAAGTGCGTCCAGAAGGTGGGTGATCATCCCACCGATTAATTCATATACCTGCCTGACATTATTACGTTCGAGAAACAAGGCAATGTAATCCGACGCTTTCATGGATAAAGTATTCATCGCCCGATCGCGTTCCCCGCTACCTTATTGCGCCTATGAAATAGCGGATCTTTTTTATCATGAAATTCAAGGCTTCTTTGCTCATTCCCGGATAGACCCCAACCCAGAAACCGTCACTCATAATTTTATCCGTGTTCTCGAGTTCTCCAACAATTCGATAATCCACCCCCTCTTGGAGGCCGCTGAAACAGGGATGACGGGAAATATTGCCACTGAAGAGATTTCGGGTTTGAATATTATTGCTTTCCAAATACTCAACCAGATTATTG
>JBELAB010000170.1:0-6432 GCA_049509275.1 Syntrophobacteraceae bacterium
CAGGCAATTCGGCTGCTTTTCACCCATATGAAGAACTTTTCGTTTCGCCCGAGATTTTTCGCGCGCGTAGCGAACGCCGTCCTGGTCGGCAAGATTCACAGCGAGGAGAACCACCCGATAAGCCGCCCGCTGATGAAAATTTATCATCCGGCCGTGGAATTCGTGCTGAGACACCAGTGGTCCACAATTGCAACGGCATTCCTGGTCGTGGCGGTTACGTTCGCCCCCCATATCGGCGTCTTCGAGAAAATCGGCTCGGAGTTCATGCCGCCCCTGGACGAGGGATCGCTGTTGTATATGCCTACCACGGTACCGGGCATTTCCGTCACCGAAGCTCAGCGTGTGCTCCAGATCCAGGACAAGATATTGAAATCGTTTCCGGAGGTCGAACGCGTGTTCGGCAAGGCCGGGCGGGCCGAAACGGCCACCGACCCTGCGCCTCTGTCAATGATGGAAACGGTGGTCGTTCTCAAGCCGCAGTCCGAGTGGCCCAAAATTCCGACCTGGTATTCGGGCTGGGCGTCCGAGTGGCTAAAAGACATTCTGCGCAGGGCATGGCCCGACCACCAGAGCACCGAGGACCTAATCCACGGGCCGAACGGCATGGATAAGGCCATGCAGATCCCGGGGGTCGTAAACGCATGGACCATGCCTATCAGGGCACGGGTGGACATGCTTACGACCGGAGTGCGCACTCCTGTCGGAATCAAGATTCTTGGCCCTGATCTCAATGAGATTCAAGACCTGGGCCTGCAGATTGAAGTCGCACTAAAGGGTCTTTCCGGAACTTCCAGCGTCTATGCAGAACGGACAACCGGCGGTTTTTTCCTCGACTTCGATCTTAAAAGAGAAGAGCTTGCCCGCTACGGTCTCACCGTCGCCCAGGTCGAAAGCACCATCACCTCGGCAATCGGCGGGGAGAACGTTTCGACCACTGTCGAAGGCCGGGAGCGCTATCCCATAAACATCCGCTACTTGCGTGATTACCGAAGCACGATTGACCGGTTGAACAGGACCATGATCGCCACCACGAGCGGCGCACAGATCCCTATGGCCCAGGTAGCCGACCTGAAGCTGGTATCCGGTCCCGGGATGATACGGGATGAAAACGCAAGGCTCAGCGGATATGTTTATGTCGACATCGCCGGACGGGACGTCGGCGGCTACGTTGAGGAAGCCAAAAAGATCGTAAGCACTCACGTTACATTGCCGCCTGGATACACCCTCGCATGGAGCGGACAGTATGAAAACATGCTCCGGGTATGGGACAGGCTCCTTGTCGTCGTACCGATCACGATCCTGATCATACTCCTGCTCATCTACTTCAATACCCGGTCGCTGGCGAAGACGTTGATCATTTTCCTGGCAGTCCCCTTTTCGGCCGTCGGGGCAATCTGGTTCATCTATCTGCTCGGCTATAACATGAGCATCGCCGTTTGGGTCGGCCTGATTGCACTCATGGGCGTCGATGCCGAAACAGGGGTGTTCATGCTCCTCTACCTCGACCTCGCCTATCACTCCAGGCAGGACCAGGGGCTTATGAAAACGAAGGAGGACCTGCGCCGCGCCATTGTCGACGGGGCGGTCAAAAGGCTCCGCCCCAAGTTCATGACGGTCGCGGTCATGTTTATGGGCCTGGTTCCTATAATGTGGTCTACTGGGGCCGGCTCCGATGTGATGAAGCGCATCGCGGCCCCGATGATCGGGGGCATTTTCACCTCGTTTATTATGGAATTGCTGGTTTATCCTGCGATTTATGAAGTGTGGCGCTGGCGCTTCCACCTGAAAAAAGGGACGCGAGCTTCAGGGGAAGTCCCGGCTTGATCTGAAAACGGCAGGTGCGGGCTTTGCCCGCGATTTGGTTTCAATCAACCAGGGAGAAGAAAATGAGAAAGATTAAATTGATCGTGCTGTTGGGTGTAACATTGGGGCTGCTGACCTTTGGCTGGAACATGTCCGGGATTGCGCAAGCCGACCCTCAGACCACGTGTCCTGTCCTGGGCGGAAAAATCAATCAAGAAGTCTTTGTGGACTACCAGGGCAAGCGTATTTATTTTTGCTGCGCCGCCTGCATAGATGAATTCAATAAAGACCCTGAAAAATACCTGAAGAAAATGGAGGCGCAAGGAGTGACCCCGGCGAAGACGCCTTAAGCCGAAGTTCGTTCACTATTGTAAAAAGGGAAGCATTCGTATATTCCCGGAAATGTCAAACTCTGGGAGTCCCCCGGCAAAGTGCCGGGGGTTTACCCATGATTAAATTAGGACCCTACCCTGGAGCCGGTGCGGAATGACGAAATCATCGGTCCTTTTAAGGCTCTTCTCCACCAGCGGGCCTTTTTTCAGCATCCTGCCAGGTTTTAAGGAATTTGCCGTTCTTTTAAGATCCACACCTTGTTCTTCTATTCTCCCCTTGCCCTCGGTTTTTTGAATTGCTAAGTTTATAAATTAATCCGTCCAGATCCCGGTTGGCAGTTTAGATCTCCGGAAGAGAGCTTTATGACCAAAGCCAGAAAAATATTTGTGTGGGGGGCTTATGGGGCGGGGACTCTCCTGGTTCTGCTTGCCGCGGCGGCGCTGCTCCTTCCGCTTGTCCTCGATACCGACTCTCTGGGCCGCAACGTGGCAACCGAACTCGAAGCCCGTTATCACCTGCACTCGGAGCAAATCAAGATAAGTTTTCTGCCTTTTCCCCGCATGGTCATGCACGGTGTCAAAATGACCATGCCTGAGACGCTTACCGCATCGGCCGAATCGGTAATACTTCATCCGAAGATACTGCCTCTCCTTGTAGGCAAATTCACACCTTCCGAAATAGAGCTTCTTAATCCGATGATCACCGTCACGCTGCCGGACCAGACGTCCGAAAGCTCGGCAGAGTCATCCTCTCAGCGGCTTCTATGCCTGAAAGACAGGATTTCCCAGTTCCAGGCAACACTCCTTGCGGCAATGCCCGGCGTGGCTATCGACTCCCGCAACGGTAAGATCGAGCTCTGCTGCGGGCTGGACCGCACCTTCTTTTTCGAAGAGATCGACTTTAGGACTTCCGTCCATGCTCAAAAGGTCGATTTCGAGTTGACGAGCGGCAAATCCGATCTCTGGCAAGCCCTTACATTCAGCGGATGGGTTGACCTTGGCACTCTGAAGAGTTCAGCGGAGTTGAAGCTGGCCGGAGGCAATCCAAGGGACCTTATGAGATATCTCAAGAAGTCCGCATCCGACAGGATCGGCGATTCTCATATAGACCTGACTCTTACCCTTTCTAACAACGGCCCCGGAACCGCCCGCGCAGATTTCACGGCTTCGATCCCGCAGTTTACACTCGGCGGCGAACCTCAGGGCACTGTTATGAGCAACGGCTCTCTGAGCGGCGCATTAACCGTGGACACCGACAGCATCGACTTTTCCATTTCACATCTTCGGTTCGACTCCCCGCGTCTAAACCTCACTGCGCACTACGTAGAAAGAGACTCCGATCAAAGCGTCACTCTGGACATCGACGGGCAGGAGACCGACGTCACCACTGTAAAGAGCATCATGCTCGCCGTGGACGAGGAAAGCAAAATCACCCGGCAGGTTTTCGAAATCATACGCGAAGGTGAAGTACCGAGGATCCTTTTCAGCGCACGCGCAAACCAGGCTTCCGGTTTGAAAAAACTCGAAAACTGCACCATAAGGGGTTCGATCGAAAAAGGTGTCGTTTTTGCCCCCACAGCGGAGCTGCTCGTCTCCAACGTCAGCGGAAACGTGCTGGTTGAGCATGGCATACTGAATGGAACTAACCTCTCGGGCAAAACCGCAGGGTCTTCAACCAGCGATGGAGAGCTGAGAATCGGGTTGCCGCGGGACAACTTTCTGTTCCATCTGGATCTTCCAATTACCGCCGATCTCTCCGATCTGCCCGAGGTTCTGAAACGGGTTGTCAAGGACCAGGCATTCACGCAGGAACTGGCGCAAATTAAAGATGTGGCGGGCAAAGCGCAGGGCAGACTCGTACTTGGCGAAAGCCTTAAGGAACTCACCGCTAGAGTGGAGTCCGGCCCTTTCCGGCTCTTCGGCCGTTACGGCCGCCTTCCTGAACCGGTTGATCTGCAAGGAGCTTCTTTCCTGTTGGAGGGCAAGAAGGTATCTGTGACATCTTTGACCGCGAAGAGTGGAAGATCGAGTTTCGAGCGGGTGAATCTGAGCTACGAATGGGGTGGGTCAAAAGTTCTGGCGATCAACTCTGAGGCCGCGTCCGTCGTTTCCATGGACCTTCTGGGTCAGCGCCTGAGAGCACATGAATACTGGAAAAACTTCCTGGACTCCGTGCCGAAAGGATTGCTGGAAATTAACTCCTTCCGGTTCATTGGCCCGCCTGCTGACCGCTCCAAATGGGTTTTCAACGCCAGAGGCTCAGTCGAGGACGTTGTTTTTCAAAACAAGCTGTTAAACGGGCCTCTCACCTTGAAGACAGGCGGTTTCGAGATAGACGGGGACCAAATCGCCTTAAGGGAGATCAACGCCGTCGTGGCGGACTCGTCAGTGTCAATTTCAGGGGAAATTACAGGCTACCTGGATCATCCCAAGAAGGTGGACTTGCAATTGAGCGGCCAACTCGGCCCGGAGGGGAACAAAATTGCCGCTTCGCTCGCTGGTTTCCCGCACTCACTCAGGGCCGTCTCGAATCTAAACCTGCACAACTCCCGCCTGACCTGGGACACAGGGCCGAAAACCGCTTTCAGTGGGGAAATGCAGCTTTCTGCCGGGCCCAGCATTACAATCAGTCTTGTCAAAACGCCCCAGGGGCTTTCCATTGAAGACCTCATCATAAGAGATGAGGTCTCTGACGCCACAATTTCGATGAACTCCAGGCAGAATCAGTTAGAAATCAGATTCTCCGGAACGCTTAGCAACAAGACGGCCGACCTGCTCCTTGTTGACAACCGGCTGCTTACAGGGCCTATAAAGGGCAAATTCAGCACACACCTCTACCTTGACGATCCAGAGAAATCGAGCGCTCAGGGAGAGCTCAGTATTTCGGGCTTCCAACCGCCCGTCAACCTCCCTGTGCCTGCGCGAATTGAAAACGCGACGCTCGAGGCTGACGGAAACAAACTAAATGTGAAATCGGCCATAATAAGCTGGAACGGAAGCAGGCTGAGCCTTATAGGGAGCGTCGCGATCACCCGGGACGCTTATGTTGTGGATATGAATGCCTTTGCGGACAGTCTTGACCTGGAGAGCATTCTTAAGTCCAGGGGGAGCACTCAAAAGGAGATGGATAACTCCGCTCAATCCCCGAAAAAAGCTTGGGAAGCGCCTATTAAGGGTACTATCCGGGTAAGAAGCGAACACCTGTCCTATGGAAAAATTAGCTGGAACCCGGCCAATGCCGATGTGGTCCTAAGCTCCGGATCTATCGACGTTCGGCTGAATCAGGCAAATCTTTGCGGGATCTCCACTCAGGGGAACATCAGGATCACGCCTGAGGGCTTGAAGATGTCTCTCAGCTTATCGGCCAAGGACCAGGACCTCGAATCAGCCATAGCATGCCTCTTCAATAAACAGCACATCCTTTCCGGCAGTTACACGCTCACCGGAAATCTTGCGGCAAGCGGCTGGGACGACAGCCTCGTGGATTCAATCGAAGGCGACGTAGAGCTTAAGGCAAAGGACGGGCGCATTTTCCGGTTCGATACATTAGGCAAAATAATTTCGCTGCTCAGCATCTCGGAAATCTACAGGGGCGTGGTCCCGGACCTCATCGGCGAGGGCTGCGAATATAAATCTATAGATGCTAAAGGGAAAATAAAGAACGGGAAGCTCGTCCTGTCCGATTCTGTAATTAATGGGCCGTGCATCAAGATGGTCTTTCTTGGAAAGATCGACCTCTCAAAGCGCAAAGTGGACGTGACTGCCCTTGTCGCCCCGATGCGGACCGTGGAGAGGGTGGTAGATGCGGCGCCCGTTATGGGGAAAGTACTAGGCGAGGCATTCGTAACTCTGCCGGTTCGCATAAGCGGAGACCTGGCCGACCCCACAGTGGTTCTTCTTTCCCCCAGCGCCGTGGGCGAGGAACTTTTCGGAGTGATGAAAAGGGTCGTCAAGCTGCCATTGACTATTTTTCAGCCTCTTGTCGAAAATGGAACAGCTAATCACACGGATGGATCAAAGCAGGAAAATTAGGGGGCCTGAAGAAACAGGCAGCGGAATTAAGTTAACGAAGCATTTACGTGAAAACCGGCCACCTGCCGCGTAGCGCACAAATGTGCGAGTAGCGGCTTTTATATGTTTCTTTGGGTTAATTACCTTATTTATAGTCTATCTCAGTAGGGTAAATGGAAAAACACTCCTTCCGAATAAAAGGCATGTGCTGCGGCCAGGAAGTAGGGCTGCTCAGATCTGAGGTGGCGCCCGTCGTTGGAGGCGATGAGAGGCTTTCTTTCGATCT
>JBELAB010000171.1:0-6423 GCA_049509275.1 Syntrophobacteraceae bacterium
GCGCCGCCGTATTCCTGAGGAAATGGAATGCCAAGCCAGTCCTGTTCGGCAAGCTTCTTCACCGTATCTGCCGGAAACTTTGCTTCAGAGTCGGTGATTTCGGCACATGGTTCAACGTACTTTTGGCAAAACTCACGCACGCCGGATCGTATCAGTTGGTGCTCTTCGGTTAAATTGAAATCCATCTTCTTCCCCCTTGATCTGTTCTTAGAAAAAAATCCCAAACGGCCAAAAAGCTAAGCAGGCTTAATTTTGGGCCCTTATCCCCCAGATGGTAATTGACGAGATGAAGTTCGGAACCGGTCCATTATAGACCCAGCGCTGCCCGTTTTTGCTCTGGAATTGAAATGGACCGGTCCCGGCGCGGGCAGAACCATCGGATTGCCCGCTTTCACCGGTAGAGCTATTTTTTCTTCTTCTCGGGCTCCGGAATCTCTTCCGTTATTCCGGCGATCTTGCGCGCATAGTTGGCAAACTGGTCTACCGGCGTGAGAGCGCGCACAACCAGTTTGGCCCCATCGGGGGAACCGCCGCCGTGCATACAGCCGGGGACGCCTGCGCCAAGGGTTAGCCATTCCGAGAGCCTGGCAGCCCTCGCACGTGCTTCCGCGCTGAATTTGTCGCTTGCCTTTACGGCTTTCTCGATTGTTGGGCCATAAACCGGGTTTTTGAAATCCTCGTAGGATGGGAAGCAGCCTGTCTCAACGATACCTCCGCCGATGTCCTGGCAAATGCGCTTGGTCTCATAGGGAAGGGTAGCAACATGAACCTTGTTGGCATGAGCAGCGAGCGAGTCTGACACCCAGGTGCCGCCGGGGCCTTTCTTGCCAAGAGCCATGGAGCCGATCCCCATCGTGTAGGTGGTCTCATTGTTGACCGCCATTTCGACCATCTTGTTTGCAAAAGTACCGGCAGCTAAACCATTTACTCTTGCCATGAGCGCAGCGGCACCTATCATGACGTCTCCCTGGCCCGCAACGCAGGCTCCGATACAGGCCCGGTAATTGGCCGTGAAGAACTCGATTATCTTTCCGCTGTACTTGAACTCTTTGCACATAAAGACTCTTTCATTTGGCACGAAGCAGTCCTGAAACAACAGATACGCCTGAGTGATCCCTGTCTCGGGAATATCCCACCCCTTTTCCAGTTCCCTTGAATCGCTCGGACGACGAGTTTCCACCAGGGTAAGGCCCTTGATGTCCCGGGGAACCACGCACACCACAGCATAGTCCTGGTCTTCCTCGCGATATCCGCCGCCGGGTAAGATGAAAATCTCATTAGAGGCGGCAGCACCGCAAATCATCGCTTTCACGCCGCTGATGACGATCCCGTCGGAGCGGACTTCCTTGACATGTACATTGCTGTCGGGATTAGACTGCTGTGAAGGCCTCATGCTGCGGTCGCCCTTGGCGTCGGTCAGGGCACCGGCCACCACCAGCCCTTTTGACTGGGACTGGATGATCCAATTTTTGAGCCGCTCCTGGTAATTGGTGCCGTTTTCCTTGTCCATCATAGCGGTGACGTTCCACATGACATTTTGAGCGTTCCAGCCAACACACACACCACCGTTGCAGCTTCCGTTGAAGCGGTACATCCATCTCTTGAGTTTCGAGTTGGCGATTATGTCGTCCAAAGTCTCCATCATGCCGTTCCAGCGGTGGATCTTCTCCCCGGTAAACGAGGAAGTCGCCGTGAAGTCATCCGCGTACTGCGAATCGTTGGAGGCGTCGAAAGCCCGTGCGTGGCTCTCAACAGTCCTCTTGGTCGCTGGGTTGGTCGTCACGTCTTTAATGAGCTTGCCAAATTTGTAGACATTCGGCCGCATCGCCTTCAGGGACTCCAGATACTGTTTTCTAGTTTTTAACGCCATAGCGGCACTCCTCTCATTAGTGTGAATCAATTTTTGACCGTCGAAAAAGGAACAGTTTCGACAGCAGTTTCCGCAAGATGCTTGCCAAGTATCTCGTTTTTGATCCCCATCGGGGTCTTTTGGCTGAAAATTCTCGGGTCCATGAGTTTGACCTCCGGGTCAATCAGGGGCCTGAAATCCATCTGCGACAGAACATCCTTTTCGAGATCTACTCCGGGAGCGATTTCTGTCAGGGTCACTCCTTCAGGGCGAAGCTCGAATACGGCGCGCTCGGTGACGTAGAGGATTTTTTGGCCGCTGGTCCGGCCATAGTCACCGCTAAACGTGATATGTTCGACCTTGTTGACCATTTTGCGAATCTTTCCTTCCTTGACGATTTTCAAGCTGCCGTCGCCAATCCGGAACTCGAAGCCGCTGGCCGTAAAAGTCCCGCAGAAAACGACCCTTTTGGCGCTCTGAGTGATGTTTATGAAGCCTCCGGCCCCAGCGATCCGGGGGCCGAATTTGCTGACATTGACGTTGCCGAAGCCGTCCATCTCCGCCATGCCCAACACGGCCAGATCCAGGCCTCCCCCATCGTAGAAGTCGAACATGAGTGGATGATCGATCAGAGCTTCAGGGTTGATCGCCGACCCGAAATAGAGTCCGCCCAAAGGCACTCCGCCAACCGCTCCCGGCTCAACCGTCATGACCATCATATCGCTCATGCTCTCTTCAGCGCAAACGACGCCCACCCCCGGCGGCATGCCGATTCCCAAATTGACCACAGCATTCGGGACCATTTCCATTGCACATCTGCGGCACACTACCTTGCGCTCGTCGAGAGGCAGAGGGCTGACTTCGCTGAGCGGAATCCTTACCTCGCCGCACAGAGCGGGATTGTAAGCCTCTGCCATCGGGACCTGCCAATGATTCTGCGGTTTGGCAACCACCACCGCGTCAACCACTATTCTGGGAAGCTTTACCATCATGGGATGAAGAGTTCCCGCCTTGACCTTTCGTTCCACCTGGACAATCACCTTGCCGCCGCACCCTTTGGCCGCAAGCGCCAGGCACATGAATTCCAGGGCGATTGCCTCACGCTCGATCGAAATATTGCCGTTTTCATCGGCGCTCGTACCGCGAACTATCGCGACGTCAATCGGGAAGGCCTTGTAGAAAAGATACTCCTTCCCGTCTATTTCCATCAGGCGCACATACTCCTCGTGGCTGATGCTGTTTAGCCTGCCGCAGGATTCCCTGGGATCAACGAACGTCTTAAGACCCACATGGGTAAGAACCCCGGGCTTCTTGCCCGCTATCGCCCTGTATAGGTGTAAGATCACCCCCTGGGGAAGATTGTAGGCTTCGATCTTGTTGTCGACAGCCATTTTGATCAGGTCGGGCTGAAGGCCCCAGTGGCCGGATATAACCCGCCGCACCAATCCGTCTTTGGCCCAGCGATTTAATCCCCAGTTTGATTTTCCATCGTTCTGACTGGCTCCGAATGTGAGCGTGAGATCTGTGGGCTGACCCGTTTCAAGGAATTTCTTTTCCATTGCCGCGGATATCTCCTCAGGGTGTCCCATGCCGACAAAGCCCGACATCGTAACGGTGTCCCCGGATTTGATAAGATTTACTGCCTGTTCAGCAGACATGAATACGGCCATACCGATCTCCAATTCAGATAAGCGGTTAGCAATCCTGGTGAAAAAACTGTTGAGATGGCTTTGCAAGTGCGGCAAACTTCGTGCCAGCCTTTTGAGGACGTGAGAAACCCGAATGCGAAAGGAACAGACGGGGAGGAACAATTTTGAAAAGGCGATCAAAGTGATGCATTATCACATCATCCATATTTTGGCTAACTTCAGGAGGTTTGAGGTTGTAATGCCTCAACGGGGGCATAAATCCGTAGTGATGCGAGGAAGCATCGGAGATGTTGGTTTGCATCGGATCGCAGCATCCGCACTCATCCTGTCTAAAGCCGAAATTTTGGGTCCTCAAACGGGTTGGCTGATTCTTCGATCTCGTGACTCAAACCGCAAAGCCCATGCTTTCTGGTTTTTCGAACCACCGTGGACTGATTGATCTTAAGGGCCTTTGCCGCCTTCCGCGTGCTTCCATATTTTTTAAGCGCCCGCTCGAGGATTTGTCTCTCGACGCTTTCAATAGCTTTCTTAAATGGAATGGTCTCATCCAGACCCAGTTTGCCGCCGTGCGAATGCACCTGGCTCCGAATGTTCGAAGGCAGATGGATGGAGGTGATATGCTCCTCCGGGGTCATAACGAGCATACGCTCGGTTACGTTCTGAAGTTCACGAATATTCCCGGGCCAGGAGTACAGCATGAAGTGATCGATTACCTGCGGCGAAACCCGCTTCGAAAATTGATATTTTTTATTTATCTTTTCGACCAGGTGCAGAACGAGGAGCGGAATATCCTCTCTTCGCTCGCGCAACGGAGGAATTTCAATTGAAACAACGTTGAGCCTATAATAGAGGTCCTCCCGAAAGGACTTGCTTTTAACCATCTCCTTAAGATCTTTGTTGGTGGCCGTAATAATTCTGGCGTCAACGGCAATGGGCCTTAGCCCTCCAACCCTCATGATTGTGTGGTCCTGTAGGGCCCTCAGCAGTTTTGCCTGTATGTTGGATGAAATATCTCCTATTTCGTCAAGAAAAAGGGTGCCCTTCTCGGCCATCTCGAACATGCCGGGTTTGCCCTGTTTCCCGGCGCCGGTGAAGGCCCCCGCTTCGTATCCGAAGAGTTCTGACTCGATCAACGATTCGGGGATTGCGCTGCAATTTATCTTTATGAGCGGTCCTTCACAGCGGCGGCCCAACCGGTGGATTGAATTGGCGATTATTTCCTTGCCCGCCCCCGATTCGCCCGTAATCAATACGGACGAATCCACTTTGGCCACCTGAGCGGCCATGTCAAGCGCCAACTTTGTTTTGGGGCTTATAGCAATGATGTCGCCGTTTTTGGTAATCTGCTGCAGGCGCATCTGCTCGAGTTCTGCTGCATACAGCTCATTGAGCTGCTTTGTTTTTTCAAGAAGTTCCTTGAGGTAGAGTATTTCAGTTATATCTCTGATGTTTGCGACCACTCGCCTTATCTGCCCGTTTTCATCCCAGATTGGAATAGCTGTCGCAAGAATTTTCTGACCGACCTTTTCACCCCTGGTCATGTGGAGCATGATAGTCGTTTCTTCGCGGGACCTGATTGCTGCTATCACCGAGGATTGGGTGTAATACTTTTGGTTGACGAGGTCCTGAGCGTTTTTCCCGACAACGAATTCCCGGCCAATACCGCAAATGCGCTCCCAGGCGCTGTTCACCATTTCGATATTCCCCAGTCCGTCCGCTATGAACAAGCCATCATGCGAGGCCTCGAGGATATCTTCAAGCGCACAGACATCGAACTCACCCGCCCCAATTTCGCACTTGGAGGTGCACAGTCTTTGCTTTGCGTCCAGGGTTTCTCCTCTCAGGGGACAGGGTCGTTCAGGAGCAATGGAATGCTGCCACAAAGGCGAGGCAGCGATGGAAGCTAAGTATTTATTTACGAGCCGAAAACGGCTTCCTTGCAAGTGAAAATCAAACCGAACTCAAAGGTGACGGCTTGTATCTTGTATATTGTATCTGACAAAAGGTTGCAGGCAACAAAAATCTTCCGACGGGAAAAGGCGCCTTTATTTCCCCTAGCTTGGAGTTGGAGCGGCTGGAAGAGATTATCCCTGAGCCTGCGAAGTTTTAGCGATATACTTGAACATCTGTTTGAAAACGCCTTCGAGAATTTCCGGGGGAATACAGTAGCCGGGCATTTGCTGGTAAAAGGAAGAGGTGATCTCCCTTGCGGCCGAGTCGGTGTCGAGAGGGTTGCGCCTGAAGGTTTCGTACAGGAGCTCTTTCAATTTCAAGGCTTCTTTGATGGTTTCAGAGACGATTCTCTCAGCTTCATCTCCGGTTATGTAGCCGTAGTGATCGGCGCAAAACACCTTGACTTTAAGAGGTCTCAGCTTTTCGAGGCTGTTCAGAAACTGCTCGATGTTTGTGTTCATGGAAGGGAATAATTTGTCCGAAAAAGGTATGCCCATTGCGTCGGAGGCAAAAAGGACGCCTTCATCGGGTTCGTAAGCAGAAATTGAACAGTTGGAGTGTCCCGGAGTCTCATAGATTTTCAGCACGACCCGGCCCAGGTCAATGATGTCGCCCTCCCGGACAGGTAGTGGTTCAATATCGCCCCGCCACTCGAGATCAAAACCCTTGAGCGACTCACTCCTTGCCCCGGCGCTCATCTGGTTGTAGCTGTTTATAAGTTCGATCGCCTTTGGCTTCTCGAATGTCTTGACGGCCGCTTCGGACGCAAGTACTTCAATTACAGGGTAATTTCTCTTGAAATAGGGGACCACTCCCACGTGGTCGAAATGTGAATGGAGGATCAAAAATTTGGTGATTTCTCCAGGGTCAATCCCGAATTCATGCATCTGGGCTAGAACATCCGGAAGAATGTAGCTCATCCCGCCGTTGATCAACGCCGTGCCGTGGAGCCCCCGCAGCAAATAGATCCCT
>JBELAB010000172.1:0-6415 GCA_049509275.1 Syntrophobacteraceae bacterium
TTATCTCTGGCGTCACCCAAAGTTCTGTGATCTGAAGCGAGTTATCCCGAGGCGCTCGTATCTCATCCATTAATGACCGGAGTTTTTTTTCTCCCAAACCAGTCATATGAGATAATGCTTCCGCAAGGATGTAGTTGGAAGTAAACAAATGGACACTATAATGGAGAATGAAATTATACCTAAACTCGGTCGCCGCTTTGTGAAATGAATCTGAAGGATCATAAAGTGCCATTAAAGCACTTGCGTCCGCAAGCATTTTTACGGCCCGGACATGCTTGCCTTCTCCCTCCCGCTTCCAATTCCTTTTTTCCTTCCCATTAGAGTGCCGCATCCTGATCCGTGTTGAACAGAGGGTGTTTCTTAAGCCGAACTTTTTCCTCGATGCTCCTAGGGATCACGGGATCGGTCGGAAGGATCATTCCGCCAAATCCAATTTGTTTAGGGAGTTCCGCCTTTAACTCGGCGTTCACATAAGTGTAACTGACACCTTCTGCCTCCTGGGAAACATTACTAATGGGGATTATCGTTATCTCGCTCATGGATTGCCTCCGTAGTCAAACGGACTGTAAAAGTCACTTATTGGGTTATTGTGATGTTTCACTTGGACCACACCGAAACCAAATGATCCGTACTGCAAAACACCTGCCAATTTGTGTGAAACACCTTGGGAATCCGGTGGTGTTTCAATTTGAAATTGACCCACATAAAATTGGTGGAGCCGGTTGATGGCCTCCAATAATTCAGAATCGGGCTTCGTTATCGGAAGGTTCAGGTCGGACTCGACCTCTGACCTCGATATAAGAAAACTATGTGAATAATACTTACTTGCGAGCATTTCGACAACCCGTTCGATGTGTTCTTCTTCGAGGGGTGTTTTTCGGCTTTTCAGGCATTTCCTGGTCATGAGCTTTGATAAATTGAAGGACTGCTCGATTGCACCGAGTGCAAGGGGATTTATATACTTAAATAACTCAGAGATGATCAGGGCTAGATTCTGATTGGGATACGATTCGCCCAATTGCTGCTTAATAAACTCTACGCAGAGCTTGAGTTCCTCAACTGATACCGGAATCTGATTTCCGTGCTCGTCTTTGGGCAATAATGGGTGGGTCCTTTTAGGGTCCACTGATCCCAATCTGGCCGTTGGTCCCATGACAATCTCGTCTCCTGAGATCGCAATATGAGTTGCGCCACTTAGAGCGCGACCTGAAACTATTATTCCGAGGCGGTCGCAAAACTCGCGTAGGGTTGAGACTACGTGCCAAGGGACTTCTGCTACCCCCCCTGACGACCGCAAGAATATATCCAGCTTGTCCACTTTTCCCGTGCGAACCACCATAGCCTCTATGGGATCAAGCATCTCAGGTCTCAGCATAACTACCGGATCGAGAAAAAGGCAAAAGAGCCGAGTGCCACGCTTTCGCTGTATCTCATCAATGAGCGGCAGCGATGGGCTAAAGTTCATCCGTGCGAGGGTGTCCTTCAGATCAAATTTGATTTGAACTGGGGGCGCCCCAAATGTAATCGGTCTTGCGGGAGAATGTTTTGCCATATGGCGACCTGTAAAAGAATGTTTTAAGGATGTGGGAATTCAAAAGGTGTGCACAGCGAAATGCATCCATATTCCCGATTTCTACGACAGAATTATTAAAATACCTCATTGCTAAGAATTCGGTAGTAAAAAAGCTTCACTTTACAAAAAAATGACCTCATCTGGATTCCTGCGATATCTGCGATCATCTCATTCTAAGCCTACCATCATGCGTCGGTCCGACCGTCCTGCACTCGAATCTCGCCCCACGCACTCTATCAGACTCCAGCCAGTATTCGACTTCCCCGTTTTCAGATCTAGCCACCCCCTCATGAAAGTTACCGCCTGCGCGGAGGAAATCCGCCCAAGGGATTCGTCGTCGGGATCGTCCCGAGCGTCTCAAGGACGTCCACCCACCAACCAGGGTTGACTGTCCTTCCGGTGGCATAGTTCATCCCGTCCAGAAATGACTATGCTGAATCGGTCAAAAAGTCCATGCCCGGAGGCATACGGCTGTCAACCTTTTGGCCCGCATTATATTCGTAGGCCATAATGGCCAGCCTTTCAGATAATTGAACCATGGAATAGGCGAAGACCAGTACATGCCTGTCCAGAGCGCAGTTTCGCCGCCGGCAGGGGGCACGAACGGTGCTTAATTGGCCCCGATCTTTCCCCGACCTGTATGACTCAGGACAGGTTTCATCGTTTCCATTTTTTTCCTGTATGCATCCGAAGAGGTCTTAAGATTTCTTGCCGCAACAGACACCCTTGACGCCGTCCGCCGCCACTGATAACCAACGGTGCAATGTTAAAAACCCCGGCCCCCGGACCCTGTATCGGTGAGCTTTCCATAGGTGACCTGCAGCGCCCCGGGCTTAACGCTCATACACCATTCTAGACCGTTTGAAAGTTCCCCGGCCGCGCACGGCCTCGTCCAGGTCCATAAGAAAGGACGGAAAAAGCTTTATTGCCTCGGCGCAAATGCCAAAGACGCGTTGTTATCGCCTCATGGAAGAAAAGGGAAAGGATGCCCCATTTTCCTGTACTCCAGCATATCTTGGCTTTCCAACATCTCGTCAACGTAGATACCTGTCGCTTCGCGCTTCTCTGAGGATGGGTCGCAGTATTTTTTAAACTGCGGGCTGGTTTCGCGACAGTACTTCCTTAACTCGGCAATCGTTTCATCGATATACTGGACTGGAACCAACCCCATAGCGTGGATGACCCCGAAATCGAAAGGATCAGGGTCGTTGTTGGATTCGATGCTCCGGAATAAAACGACGAGCAGGTCATGGTTTCGGGTTATTTTGAGCTTTATCAAGTGAGGAGAAACGGTATCGGGCCAACGAAGTTTCTTAGAGTTAAGGTCTCGTAAATTCGCTTCGCCACGGTCCTCGAGTCTGGTCCAAATGTATAAAAAGATATTCTTATCGTTTCAGCTAATCTCCACAGCCTCAGGGGTCCACGCGACAAACTCCTGTATCTCCTGCTTTGAAGCCTCCACAAGAACTTTCTCGACCTCACGCCAAGCGTACATTGGAAAAATCTGAGAGGAGACTGCATGAGCTTTGGACCAAAGCGCAGGGACCTGGCTCGACCCAGTCTGTGGGGCCGAAACTGAGATAAAGACAAATATCAATAGAGCAACAGACAGTCGCGTATTCAACGGTGATCCTTTCAGCGAGGTTGTAAAACATCTCCTGTTGCCCCGAGCCCCGGAAAGTAAAAATGTGGGATAACCACCACATCTCAAAGTTGAGATCCAACCTTTGGGACAATTTAAAAACCCGGGATGAAACGATCTGAAGCCGCCTACCCCCCACTCTTTGGCGGTTCCATCAACAGCTTGGGGTCAGGGAGACCGTCTTTCGTCGTTCGAGGATCATAGGAAACCCATACAGCCTTTCCGGTTGTCAGGACTCTGCTTGAGCGCAGTGTGACACTGCGGAAAAGGTAATCCCTCTTCTTCCATTGCAGTCCTGCACTGGATAAATCCAAATATGTATTACCCTGATACCCACTGGCGCCGATGTGGTCCAGGTAAATCCTCTCGCCTCTGTCGGTAGTAAGATAGCCTTCAACTTCAAATGGGGCGCCATCAGCGAGCAAGAAACGGCCGGCCTTATCTTGATCGAAAAGCAATCCAGGCACCTCCATGAGCAGCTCGCTCCAGGCGGCGGCCGTCTTCATGGGCGTCTTCGGTTTCAGCTCCAGCCACTGAGTGGTCAGGGTCATTCCAGATGAGACAAGCACCTCCTGGGAAAACGAAATGATGTGCTCATGGAATAGCATCCACACAATAACACCAGCCATCACCAGTATAACAGAACCGGTTATCAGCAGAGCTCTGAGCTTCATCGTTTCTCCACGCTCCTAAGGCCGGCGAGGGTAGAAATTCTTTGTGACAACGTACCCGAACCTGTCCAGGTTGTCTCGGAAATCCAACGGGCCGGTGACTGGCGGTCGAGGTGGAATCCCAAACATTCGACCTGTAGCTTGTTCCAGGGCGTCACGGATCTTCGTGACGCAACTATTTTCAGGACTCCACTTTGGATTGTCGGCCATATCTTGCTTGATTACTTTCACCAGCAGATCTTGTTCCTCAGGTGTGAGATCCAGTTCTTGTCCAACGCCGTCCCTAAAGTCATTCTCTTTGAGGTATTCTGCAGTCTTTATCGGGTGCCAACCGCTATGACCAAAAGTGTATGTCATGCCATTTATATTGATAGCTGTGTGCCCGAATGACGACCTAAGATATCCGGCGGGATCGAACGTGAGGACTTCCGTGATCCTCGGCCGATCCGGTTTACCGTTAGACTCTACCACATTTGTATCTGCGTTGATATTTCTACTGGTATTTGTATCGTCCGTGGGTGGATTTTTTGACGTGGCGTCCTCGGGTGAAACCGACGCGGAGATGGAGGGGCTCGGAGATGGGGAGACCGTTTGGTCCCCGCGTCCCCGCGTCTCCGTGTCACCGTGTCCTGAGATTCCGGAGCTTGAAGCGGCCCCGCCGCTAGCCGGAGGCCCCTGCGCCGGAACTCCCTGCGGAAAAAGGATTTGCTGCGCGATCTCCCTTTCCTGTGGGATAGAAGGTGTTTTGCCGCCGTTATTCTGCCTCCAGTCTCCCATCGCCTGCCCGAATCTTCCAACGAACTCGTGCCATTTCTGCAGCTCAAAGAGCAGGGGCGAAGCGTGATCCATCTTATAATAGGGCGATTCCGGCGAAACAGCGGCCAAATCCGTTACGTCCCTTATGGCTGTAAGAGAAGCGCTCATGTCGATTTGCCGCGCCGCTTCAGCCGCATCCCTGTCATGAATTTTTTGCTGTATATTTCTCAAGGCGTTAAATTGCAATATCGGCATCCCGCCGTAATACTGCATGAGATCGAGTTTTGAGAAGTTGTCTCTATCCGTTGCCGACATTCCGTAAAGCTGATTGTAAAGTTGATCGGTCGAGGTCTCGGCGGGAGGGTCCCATGCGGCAAGAGCATTTATAGTGATGGCCTTGTCAACTCTATCATATATAGAGCGATCGGTTTTGAACAGACTGTTATAGGCATCCACCCTTCCGGGATCGGACATGAATTGCTGCCAGGATTTAACAGGAGCCGGGCCGGCAAGCGAATTGGCGACGATTTTCTCGTTCGCCTGATTCGTCATATTCTCGGCACGGATTTGCTGGCCCATCTGCTGAATAAAGTGGCTGCGATATCGCTCTTCGGCCTGCGGGTCTCCGGGATGTTCCTGCCTGGCAAGATCGGTTACGGCCTGAAGACCGGCTTCATAATTTTCGGTCAGGTTCCGGGCGGTCGGAACGCCATTTGCCGCATACATTTGCGAGTGCCGGTCAACGTAACCCTTGATGTAGTTCGTGAATTGCCCTACGGTCATGTCCGAAGTGCCGCCGTTCTGAATGATCGCCTTCGGATTTCCCACGACGTCACCCGCGTTGGCGTTCGGGTCTGCATGGATTAGGGCGGCAGCCCCTCCGATGCCTTGCTGGTGTGCAAGATAAACCTCCCATGGCTGCGGCCAGCGTCCGAGGTCTTTGGCGAGAGCATCCGTATTTTGTTTTGTGAGGGCCACCCCAAGCTGCACCTGGCGGCTGGCATCGAGCCGGTCCAGGTCCGTTCCTCCCAGATCGGACCAAGTGCCGGAGGTATGCTGGAATATCCCCGTTGCCGATGAGTTGGGATTTCGGACGGCTGGATTAGTAACGCCGCCTTCGGCGCTCCAAACGGTTAGGGCCGTGCCCGGGTCAACCCCCTGACGCTGGGCCTCGCCCGCTATCGCCCGGGCCATTGCCCCGCCGGTGACTTTTCCGTAAGCGTTTTGTGCGCTCTGCAGGTCCTGGATAGGCTTAAAGAATTTCTCGAGCTCGCCCTGGGCCGGCCCTGAAATCCTTCGAGCGGCGACCTGCTCCTGATAAGTGCGCATCGCGCCGGCAGGATCGGCAAGCGATTGCCGTTTTATGACTTCACTCCAGAGTTTATCCTGATTCACTCCCCGTTGATATTGAAACACTTCCGGGGACCATCCGTGCTTGGAGCCATAATCAATCGTCTCATTGTCGATCCGGTCGAGCACGTTTTTAAGGCGCTGCGGGTTGTTGTAGTTGGCGGCTCCCTCGCCTGCCAGATCATTCAAAACCGCGTTGTGCGTGTTCCATTCCCAAGCCTTCGTCTGAGCAGCGCCATATCTCGCCATACCATCGAGATCCATTTCAGTGCGCCGAGTGCTGATCTGATCGAAAGATTTCTGCTGCATGGCGTTTGGAAGACCGGCTCTTACCTGCGCCCGCAAATCGTTCATTTGCTGCTGGAAGGCCGGAAATTGCGCTTCAGCGTCTTTCCCTTCCAGTTTCATATAGTTCTGGTAAAT
>JBELAB010000173.1:0-8816 GCA_049509275.1 Syntrophobacteraceae bacterium
GCAGACCCGGCGGGAGTGATTCGGGTGTTCTGCCTGCATACGATTTCTTCAGGACCCCTCAGGACCTTGCCAGAGGCAGTCATATCGTGGACGTGATCACATGCGCCGGGGACATCTATCAGTTGGCGAGCGATCACACAAGGACGCCGGGGCAAAGACTGTGGACTGAAGGGCAGGTGCAGGCCCCGGAAGATGTTACCCTGGGGGTGATGGTGCTGACGGCAGCGGCGAACTTTTTGATTTCCGGCAACTGGAGGGCTGCGCCTCTTTCCCATGCGGCCTGGCCGGAAGTATTCCCGCTTCTTCAGCCTCCCGCTATCGACAGGGCGGTCATGGACTGGGTCCATCGGTCTGTGCCCGACAGAGAAAGAAAATCTCTTGCGCAGGCTTACCTCGCGCCTATTTTGCAGGACTATGATTTTGAAATGCGCCCTTTTTCAGGGCAAAACCCGCCTGAAGTGCGGTTGGTGAAATTCTTCATGTTCAGTGAATGACTAAAACGGCGCCCCTTCGAGATTTTCGCTTCTGAACCCTGTTGCCTTTACCCAGACCAGCTTCCCCGGCAAACTGCCTTCGTTCTGAGGGAACAGCACTCTTATATAGTTGTTCGAAAGCCCATCCCACAAGCCGGGTTGAATCTCGGTTTCGATAAGGATCTCAAGGCGTTTTCCGACGAATTTTTCCTGGAAAGCGCGTTTTTTCCGCCTGCCAAGGGCTTGCAGAAGGGCTGCGCGCCGGTTTAGCTCCCTTCCCTGTATGCGGCCGGGAAACCTTGCGGCGGGAGCGCCCGGACGTGGCGAAAACGGAAAGACATGAAGGTAGCTCAAAGGCAGGGCCTCAATAAACTTGAGCGTGTTTTCAAACTGTCTTTCGCTCTCCCCCGGAAATCCCGTCAACACATCGGCGCCGATTGCAGCATCGGGGAAATCGGCATGGATTTGGGCGACAAGTTCGGCGTAATATTGAGGATTATACAAACGGCGCATTCCGGCCAGGATTTCGGGGTCTGCGCTTTGCAGGGGAATATGGAAGTGGCGGCAAATCCAGGCAGCAGACGAAATCATACCAAGCAGTGCGGAATCGAATTCCTCAGGCTCCAGCGAACTAAGGCGAAGGCGCGCCGGATGGTGGTTTGAGTTCATCTTTTCGAGTAAATGCGTTAAGCTGAGTGGCGGATCGAGGTCTTTGCCCCACTTTCCCAGATGGATGCCGGTAAGCACGATTTCCTGGTAACCCGCACCGATCAGTTCCTGCATCTGGGCCTGGACCAGGCCGGCGGGAAGGCTGCGGCTCCTCCCGCGAACGTGTGGCACCACACAGTAAGAGCAAAAGGAATCGCACCCGTCCTGGATTTTCAGCATAGCCCTGGTTCGGCCCGTATGCATACGCGATACCGGAAGGATTTCAAATTCAGAGCAGGAACGGGGCGCCCGATCGAGCGCAAGGCACGGCCGCTCAAAACTACCGGGCCGGTTCAACCACTCTAAGAGGTTGAATTTACCAGGATTTCCAAGGATGTGCGTCGCCAGCCTCTCGTCCGCTATCCTATTTCCCTCCAGTTGAGCGTAGCATCCCGCTGCCACGACCATGGCGTGCGGATTGGCGCGCCGCGCCCTTCTTAGCAATTGACGCGTCTGGAACCCCGCTTTGGCTGTCACCGCACAACTGTGGATGATATAAATGTCCGCGCGCTCTCGAAAAGGTACGGGCCTGTAGCCCGCCTGCTTCAAAACTTCAAGAAAATATGAGGTTTCATACTGGTTTACCTTGCAGCCCAGTGTTTCAACGGCAATGGTTAGACCACAATTATTGTTTTGCATTGGATCTCTTTCGTACGAGTCTTTCGGTGAGCCTCTTCCGTCTCAGTCCATGTAAAAAGCCATGCTCGCGAAGGTCACAAAAGAGCCTTGTTCATCCACAATCGCATGAGATTGGCGCATGGTAGTTCCATGGACGCGCCCTTCGAGGGCCTTTGCCATAGTATAGAGAGGCGCGACGCCGCATATCTTTCTGCTGTTTGCGTCCCGGTTGATCTGATTGATAAAATCGTCCGCGTGGCACTGCTCGAGCAGTTTCAAAAGAGAAGCGTCCGATGAAAGATTCTCATCGATCGTTGCCTTATGCGGCTTGTACCGGTCGCCATAGCGCGGACCTACATGAGCCAGATCGACACTAGCGATAAGCCCGACCGAATACTTTTCTCCGAAAACAAGCTCCGCAAGATTTCGGGCGAAATCATCGACGAGATCTTTGCACGATTGCCAGTCCTCGTGCCCAAAAGAGCACAAAATCGGAACTATGCGCGCTTGGGGTTGCAGGTAAGAAAGAAATACCGCCTGAAATTCTATTGTATGCTCTGTCCGATGATTATATTCACTGGCGCGGATGTCAAACGGCGTGCGGCGCAGCAGTTCATCGCAGATCTCGGTATCGCATCGAACCCCACCGAGTGGCGTTTCGAAATCCTTAATAGTCAGTGCGAAGCAGTTTTCTACAAAATCGTGTCCCGTTCCCAACACTATCCAGGTTTCGGGCGCCAGCGCTTCGGCTGTAGGCGTGGGCAAAACAGGCCCCTCCCGCGTTAAGATCGATATGCGGCGCCACAAGACCAACGATCTTCCCGGCGTGTGCGCCTACGGCGCCGGGGAAGCACGGTCCGCCGATTTCGGGTCTGAAAAAGGAACGGAGTTTTTCCCGCAGCTCTTCCGGGTTTGCCGGGTAGCTTATCCCGGCGTGGCGCATCTTTCGCACGGGGCTGCCAAGAAATTCGGAGATCTCTTTTGCCGCGAGGTTTCGGAAGCGGTCATTATCGAGGAAGAGGTGTTCATCGAGAGTTTTCACCAGACTTTGCAAATCCTCCAGATAGAGCAACTGGCCCGTTTGCCTCATGAAATCAGCCTGCAGGTCCCTGAGAGAATTGCTGCCGTTCATGTTGGCTAGAATTGAGACAACGGGGGGAGGAAAGGCCAGGCTTTCCGGCGTATAGCCGATCCGGTCTCGAAGCAGGACCATTTTTTCCCCTGAATGTTCGATTGGATGCGCTTCAAGTCCATTCCGGAGTTTGGGGTATTCATTTTGCGTCATGCTTGAAAATTCCTGTGCGCCGTGTTTTAAGTCTTTGTTTTCTTTCCCCGGTTGCGAAGGGGAACCCATTGACTGAAAAAGCATAATCATGTTAACTATTAAAAGTTATAGTTAGTTTTCTTACTGTTTTTTTAAGCCCGTTTCAATAGGAGGGTTAATCTCTTAAATGATTTATGTGCGTTTGCTTTTTTGCCTCTTGTTTGTCATTTCGGGGTGTACTCAATCACTAACCCCGCCAAGTCCGTTAGGCACCGCCCCACCGAGTGCTCGAAGCGAGCGGGCCCAAGTTTATTATCAGTACATGATTGCACAGAGTTATGTTAACGAAAAGCAGTTTGACAAAGCAATAGAAGCTTACGAGAAGGCATTGCAGATTGATCCGCAGTCGCCGGCACTACTGACTGAACTCGCCCTGATCTACCTGCGTCAGGGCAACATAGACTCCGCGCTCAAACTTGCCGAACAGTCCATCGTGTCTGCCCCTGATTACGCGCCTTCATACCTGCTGTTGGGTCAGCTCTATGCGAGCAAAGGACAGATCGGGCCAGCCGTTGAGGCGTACAGGCGGGTCATCGAGATCGACCCTTCGGAGGAGGACGCCTATCTGCTGCTGGGCGCCCTGTATGCCCAGGAAAAACGTGTCGATGAGGCCGTTGAGGTTTTCGATCAGCTAAAAGAGGTGGTCCCCGACAACCCCATCTCACTGTATTACAAGGCGCGGATTTTCCTGGATGTGAAATACTACAAGCAGGCGGAGCAGATCTACAGTGAACTCCTTACCGCAGAGCCTCGTTTTGAGAACGGGCTACTCGATCTGGCCTATATTTTCGAAGTAACCGACCGGCCGCGTGAGGCCGAGAAGACCTATGGCAGGATTCTTTCGGGTAATCCGGCAAGCGTGCAAGCCCGGACCAGACTTGGTAACCTTTACATGCGGGAGGGCAGGGGCGAGGAGGCAATCAGGCAGTTTAACCAGTTGCTCAAGATCAACCACAAAGACTTGGAGAGCCAGCTTAAAATCGGCATCATCCGCCTGCAGCAAAAAAACTACGAAGACGCCATAAGCGAGTTTACGGGCCTGCTGAAGGAAGACCCCCGATACGATCAGGCCCTCTATTACCTGGCGACCACATACGAAGAAAAGCTTGATTATGAACAGGCTATACGGAACTTTCGCCTGATTTCCCAGGCCAGCCCCATGTGGAATGCAGCGCAGTCGCGCCTGGCCATGGTTTTCGCAAAACTGAAAGACCTTGCCAGCGGCTCCAAGGTCCTGAACGAGGCGATCGCCAAGAGCCCTG
Organism: Syntrophobacteraceae bacterium; assembly: GCA_049509275.1. GTDB lineage: Bacteria > Desulfobacterota > Syntrophobacteria > Syntrophobacterales > Syntrophobacteraceae > SbD1. The sequence goes on from JBELAB010000173.1 coordinate 4,386, forward strand.
ATGTGGGTGACCTCTATCTGTATCTGGCAATCATATACGAAGAGGCCGGTCAGTACGATGAGTCCATGAAGGCCCTCGATCGCGGCCTGGCAAAGCTGCCAGGTGATACGGAATTGCTTTTCCGAAAAGGGATCGTTCTGGACAAAACAGGCAAGAAGGAAGAAGCTATCGAGACAATGCGCAGAGTTCTGGCCATTGATTCGAAGAGTGCCGATGCTCTTAACTACATCGGCTACTGCTACGCTGAAATGGGAACAAACCTTCCAAGCGCCAAGGAAATGATAATTCAGGCCCTCGATATTTCCCCCGATGATGGCTATATCATGGACAGCCTCGGCTGGGTCTATTTCAAGATGGGCATGCACAAGAAGGCCCTGGACATGCTGACCGAGGCAATAAAGCGGGTGCCGGATGATCCAGTCATTCTTGAGCATCTCGGAGACGTCTACGTGGAGCTTGGCAAGAAGGCTAAGGCCACTGAAGCCTACCGAAAAGCGATTGAGTACAATCACTCGGAACCCGAAAACATAAAGGCAAAGCTCGACGCCATAAAATAGCCGTAAGCTTTTAGTTTGAGAGCACTTGCGGAGCGTTGAGATTTTGCCCTGCATCCGCTGAACGGGCATAAACAGCCGGTTCCACGAGAGCCATCACATCCACCCTGGGTTCAATTTTATGGAAACTTATTTCAGACCTTCACCTGTAGGGCAAGCCTCCGGATTCAACAGTGCGGAGTTGCGTCGATGGGGATTGGCGGAAAGGCTTTTTTTGAACGCGCCCCGGTCTTTCGTGCTCCTTTGCCTTCTGATCCTGATGGTGATTTCAGCCGGTTGCGCCCACCCGACGGGAAACCTTCCCGCCGTATCGGGAAAACCTCCTGCCCCGTCTTTGGAAATAGCTAAACTGAAAGAGAGATCAGATTTCTGGCGCGATTACCAATGCAAATTCCGGCTCAGGGTTGACAGCAAGACCTCGAAATTCAGCTCGCGCGCGATTGTTTTCGCAGGAGGGCGGAATTTTGTCAGGTTCGAGACGTTCACTCCTCTCGGCCAGACGGTGGCCCTTTATGTTTTCAACGAAACAGGGCCGGCCCTTCTGATTCCTTCTGAAAAGGTGATCTTCACGGCGCAGCGTCCTGAAACCCTTGTTCGCCAGTTCATGGGGGTCAGCCTGCCGGTCGATCTCTTTCGCTACGCGCTTACCGCTTCGGTACCTACAGAACAATTCGAACACATTCAAAGCCGCCCTGAGGCCGGCGGGTTGGGCCTGATATCAAAAAGCGGGGGAAATTATTTCGAATGGCGCGTCACTGCCGGCTCGCTCGATCTTGAAGCGATATTGGTTCGCAGCGCTGAGTTCGAGGGCCGCGTTTCCTATGATCCGCCGGTTGGGCTCACAAAAGAAGCTGTGCCCGACAAAATTCGAATTTCCTCAAGTGAGTGGAATATGGAAATAGTTGTGGAAGAGCTCAAGCCCGCTCCATCATTCCAGCCTTCGATATTTTACCTGCCTTCCCTGCCCGATGTTCGAAGGGTGGATCTGGACAATATAAAATGAGCGGAGGGCAATATCCGGGAAAGCGCTTCGCTGTGGATATAATGCTGGGCAAGCTTGCAAAGTGGCTCCGGGTGCTTGGATTCGACGCTCCTTCGATGCTGCTTGATGACCGGGTCCGGGTTGATGGCCTGCTTTGTGAAGGGATCATTCCAGTTACCCGCAGAGAGAAATTACGAGATATTGAGGGCGTTCTGTTCGTTCGCAACGATCATCAGTTCGCGCAGTTGAAAGAATTGATATCTTCGCTGAGCATAGGTATTGAGGAGTTGCGGCCGTTTTCAAGATGCAGTCTGTGCAATGCCGAGTTGCTTCAGATACCGAAGGGGACGGTCTTCGGCGCTGTTCCGGATTATGTTATCGAGACAGCTTCGGATTTCCGCAAGTGTCCGGAGTGCGCAAGAGTGTACTGGCCTGGAAGCCACAGGCAAAAAATGTTTGACAAACTGGAGTCCGTAACAGGCTGGGACCTGCGCGAAGGGGGGTAAAATGGAGGCGAGTGACATCGTTGAGAAACTATCCCGGCTAATTCTGAATTGGGTCAGGCTCGCCTGGGTATGGGTACAGAAGTTTGTGAAAATCAGGATTGAAAAATTCAGGCTTCGCAAAGCCCAGAGCAACCTCTATCAAAGAAGATCGCGACTTGGGGCTGAGTTCTATTCGCTTCACAGGCAAGGCGAAACGGAATTTCTCAAATCGCTCATTGTCCTCCAGCAACTGAAAATCGTCGAAGAAGCCGAATCACGGGTATTCGCCGTCCACGACCGCATCAAGGCCATTGAGAAGGAATACCGCGGCAAAAAAGAAGCCATTACGGGAGGTTCGGCCAAAGGAAGGACCATTTTCTGACGGCATTATCAACCCTGCGCGCAGTCAGAGGGGTCTCCCTGTATTTTGTCCAGCGCGTGAGGCAAAGCCGGGAGGATCGTTTCCAGGTTTTCGATAGCGCCTTTCGGGCTTCCCGGGAGATTGACGATGAGGGTTTTGCCTCGGATGCCTGCGACGGCCCTGGAGATCATCGCATGAGGGGTCTTTTGCAGGCTGGCGGCCCGCATGGCCTCGGCCAATCCTGGAACCGCCTTTTCGATAACCGAAAAAGTAGCCTCGGGAGTAACGTCGCGCGGCGCAACCCCGGTACCGCCGGTTGTAAGAATAAGGGCCGTTTTTTCGACGTCCGACAGATCGGTAAGAACCTTTCGGATCTCTTCGTATTCGTCGGGAATAACGGTCTTAAAACATACTTCAAACCCCTCGGCGACAAGCCTGTCCACCAGGATCTGCCCGGATCGGTCCTCACGCTCCCCACGCGATCCCCGGTCGCTGATCGTCACAATTGCAGTTTTTCTTGAAAACATAACCTTAAAGTTTATTTTTCCTCTTTTTCCTTCTTGGCAAGCTCAATTATTTTCTCCTGAAGCGGTCCCGGGACTTCTTCATAGTGGGAGAATTTCATGGTGAACATACCGCGGCCCGCTGTCATCGAGCGCAGATCGGGCGCGTATTTGAGCACTTCGGCAAGAGGCGTCTGGGCCTTTACGGTCTGCTTGTTCCCTTTGCTTTCCATCCCGAGCACTCGGCCCCGCCTCGAATTGAGGTCGCCGATGACATCGCCCATTGCATCATCGGGAACAGTTATTTCCATTTCCATAATGGGTTCGAGCAGGGTGGGTTTGGCATCCGCCATGGCTTTTTTGAAAGCCATCGACCCGGCGATTTTGAAGGCCATTTCAGATGAATCTACCGTATGGTATGAGCCGTCAACGAGGTCAACCTTGAAGTCGACGACCGGATATCCGGCCAGTGTGCCTTCGTGGAGGGCTTCAGCGATTCCCTTTTCCACCGCTGGAATGTACTGCCTCGGGATCACCCCGCCGACGATCTTGTCATAGAACTGGAACCCCTCGCCCCTTGGCAGAGCTTCCATTTCGATCGTGCAGTCGCCGTACTGGCCACGCCCGCCGGATTGCTTCTTGTATTTGTGCTGAACACGGACCTTGCCCTTGATCGTCTCTTTGTATGCGACCTTGGGCAGCTTAAGGTTCACTTCAACTCCGAACTTGCGTCTTAGCTTGTCAACGATGGCCTCTATATGGATTTCGCCCATTCCTGAAAGGATCATCTCGCGGGTTTCGTCGTTCCTATCGAGCTTAAGCGTCAGGTCTTCTTCCATGAGGCGGGAAAGCGAGGAGAAAATCTTTTCCTCGTCCCCTTTGCTCTTGGGTTCGACTGCCAGCGAGTAGATGGCGGGAGGAAGCTCTACGGATGGAAAGATGATCGGGTCGCGCTCAGAGCAGAGTGTATCCTGTGTCACGGTCTCTTTGAGTTTGGCGACTGCAACGATGTCTCCGGGCCCGGCCGTCTGAATCGGTTCCTGGTTTTTCCCCTTGAGCCTGAGAAGCTGCCCGAAGCGTTCCTTTGCACCTTTGTTGGCGTTGAGAACCGTAGAATCGGGAGAAAGGGTCCCGGAAAATATGCGCAAAATGGAAAGCCTGCCGGCATAAGGGTCGCTCACAGTCTTGATTACAACGGAGCTAAATGGGGCGCCGGTATCCGGATCTCTTGTCAACTCCGCATCTCCCTTCACGGATAGGCCTTTGACCGGGCCGAGGTCGAGTGGAGAGGGCAGGCACTCAGCGATCAGATCAAGCAAAGGTTGAACGCCAATATTCCCGGTGCCGGAGCCGCAAGAGACGGGAATGAGTTTGCCTCCTATCACGGAAGCCCGCAGGGCGCCCTTTATCTCTTCAGGAGACAGTTCGCCGGTGTCCAGGTATTTTTCCAGAAGCTCATCACTTGATTCGGCCACATGCTCGACAATGGCTTCCCTGTATCTGGCGGCCAACTCAGCCAGCTCGGCCGGCATTTCGTTTATGTCGA
>JBELAB010000174.1:0-6398 GCA_049509275.1 Syntrophobacteraceae bacterium
ATAGCTGCTGTTAACGGGATAGCGGCCGGAGCAGGCTTCCCTCTGGCCTTGGTTTGCGACTTTAGAGTCATGGCCAGGTCTGCTGCATTCCGGCAGGCCTACACTTCCAATGGACTTTGCATTGACGGTGGGGGTTCTTTCATTCTCCCCAGGGTGGTCGGGTTAGCCAGGGCGATGGAAATCATGGCTTTCGACAGGCTCATCTCTTCAGAGCAGGCTCTTTCCTGGGGATTGGCGACGAAAGTGGTAGAGGATGGGAATGCTCTTGAGGAGGCGACCCGCATGGCTCTTGAGCTTGCAGAATGCTCATTGAATTCCTTCGGATGGTCAAAGAAGCTCCTCACCGATTCCTTCGACAGCTCTTTTGAGACCCACATAGAGCGGGAGCGCAGAGGCATCGCCGGTTGTGCTGCTCATCCTGAAGGTATTGAAGGACTGAGAGCGTTTTCAGAAAAACGCAAACCTTTATTCAACCCGGGGAAATCCTTGTAGAAGCTCTGAAGGAGGAAATCAGCTCCCGCCGTTTTCTTTTCTCTTGCGTTTATCCAGGAAACTGTTCAGGGCGGATTCGGAAAACTGCATGAACCCGTCGAAAAACTCCTGCGAATATCCTTTTACAAATTCTTCCCCTTCCGGGCCGATTGCCGTGTACATGTACACGACTTCGGCATCCGTGTTTGCGGATTCGTTTTCCGCCAGGCAGATGGTTATCCTGCCCACCGTCATGCCGGGGGTGACTTTCACTATTTCGATTCTATAGCCCGGTGGATCAAAATCGGTGATCACCCAGATCGATTCGGGATTTTCTTCCCCCGTTGTAAAAATACAGTCGTTTTCGGCAAACCCGGACATCGAATAAACCGCCAGAGGGTCCCATCCATCGGCCCATTCTCTTTCTCGAACCGGGCACAGCAGCGGGAAGACATCGGCGGGCTTGCCTCGCAGCTTCTGCGTATAGCTTCTTTTAACGCGAACGGGATCGATGATCTGCATGCGGTTTTCAGCTCCTGCAAAAATTTGGTGTCTGGACTGGAAATGGAAAAATGCAATCAGCCGCCCGAATAGTGTATTGCATCGGGGCGATTTCAATCAAATTATTTCACTAGCCGGCGCTGGTCGGAGTTCGAAACTTTGGAGCATGGAAGCAATCTTACGGAAGGATTTAGTAAACGCTGTGGTGTTCATCGCTCTGGTTTGGTATGAACTGCACGAGAGCATGGTGTCCGCTCTCGAGTGGGAGAAGCGGCTGAAAGAATGGAAGCGAAGGTGAAAGGTGCAATTAAATGTCAAGCCCGCCTCTTTTTTTGCTGATCAATCCCTGGATCACCGATTTTGCGGCCTATGATCTTTGGGCAAGGCCGATAGGCCTGCTCGTGCTGGCTTCTTTGCTCAGAGACGGGGGCTGCGGGGTGAGGCTGATCGACTGCCTGGACCGGCGGGACCCTTTCACCAACTCTCATCCGGAAATCCTGCCCGGCATGGACAAAAAATTCGGCGCCGGCAAGTACCCCAGGATGCGCCTCCCGAAACCAGGCCCTTACTCTGATTTTCCGCGATATTTCTACCGGCACGGAATTCACCCGGAAAGCTTTCGCCGTAAGCTCCTTGAAATCGAAAAGCCGGACCTCATCTGGATTACATCCAGCATGACTTACTGGTATCCGGGAGTTTTTGAAGCAGCCCGAATCGCACGCGAAATTTTCCCGGGGACGCCGGTGTGGCTTGGCGGCATATACGCGAAGCTCTGTCCCGGCCATGCTGAGCGGCAGAGTGGGGCCGACCGCATCATTACCGGGGAAATATCGAGTCTGCCGAAAATGATCTGCGACACGACAGGATTCCAGGTAAGAAACGCAGGCACGTGGGGCGATTTCAATGCCTGGCCGTTTCCGGCTCTCGACTTAGTGAAACCCGGACTCGATTACGCACCGATTCTTACCGGAATGGGCTGTCCCTACAGGTGTCCTTTTTGTGCTTCGGCAAGGCTTCAGCCAAAGCGCGCACGATTCGGGGCCGAACGGATCTTTAACGAAATCGCAAGGGACCATTACGATTTTGGGATAGTCGATTTTGCGTTCTATGATGACGCGCTGCTGCTCGATGCGGAATATACGCTCAAACCTGTGCTGGAAAAAATCGCAAAGCAGGGCCCCGCGATTCGGTTCCACACCCCGAACGCCCTTCACGTCCGGGCGCTTTCCAGGGATTGGTGCGACTTGCTGCATGCGGCGGGGTTCAAAACGATCCGGCTGGGGCTGGAGACCACGGTGGACGGCAAGAGCCGGGAATGGGGCGGCAAAGTCAATACCGAGATGTACCTGGAGGCGGTGGAGAACCTTTTTGAGGCGGGCTTTTCGGCAGATGACATCGGTGTGTACCTGCTTTGCGGCCTGCCGGGCCAGACCCCGAAAGAAGTCGCCGAGTCCATCGGGATTGTTCGGCAAAGCGGCGTTCGGCCGCACATAGCCGAATACTCTCCCATCCCCGGCACCCCCATGTGGGACAAAGCCGCCGCCATTTCCCCATTCGATATCAGGACGGAACCGCTCTACCATAACAACACCTTTTACGCCTGCCGCCGTCCCGATTTTACCTATGATGAAATGGTTGCGCTGAAAAGGGCAGCGAGGAGCGAGAAGTAGGAAGCAGGAAGCAGGGAGGGATGATGTAGTCTTGATTCCCGCTTCTTGCTTCTCGCTTCTCGCTTCATGCTTCCTGCTTCTCTCAGATCACGCCGTTTCAGGTCCAAAGGCCACAACATCGTCAATGCTTTCGGCATCTGAGAGAAGCATTACGAACCTGTCCACTCCGAAGGCGATTCCGGCGCAGGGGCCAAGATGCTGAAGGCTTGCCAGGAAGGCGCCGGGCAGAGGATAGCTGATTGCCTCCATTTGTTTTTTCCTTGCGATTGCAGATTGGAAGCGGGTCCTTTGTTCCTCGGGGTCCGTCAGTTCGCTGAATCCGTTGGCGATTTCGATTCCTGCCCAGAACAGCTCGAATCTTTCCGCCACTTCAGGATCTGCTGGTTTTATTCGGGCAAGGGCGGCCTGGTTTCTCGGGTAATCCTCAAGTATGCATGGGACCGGGAAACCCAGGTTCGCCTCAACTTTTTGCACCATGTCCAGGTCGAAGCGGTCCGGGTCGGGGTTGGGGCCTGGGTCCCATCCGGCAAACTTTCCGAACGCCTCCCGGACTGATCTGCGCTCCCACTGGCCCTCAAAATCGAGGCGGACGCCCCGGAAATGAAGGCCGGACTCCGGCGCAATCGCCCTGCATGTGAATCGCACCAGGTTTTGACAGTCTTGCTGCAAGTCTTTATAATTTGCGCCTGAGCGGTACCACTCGAGAATGGTGAACTCGGGGTGATGAAGCCTGCCGCGCTCGCCGGCCCGAAATGCCGGGGCTATCTGGAAGATTTTTTCGAACCCGGCGGCAAGCAGCCGCTTCATGTGAAGTTCGGGGCTGGTGGACAGAAAGAGGCCGTTGTCAGCCGGGATCGGCCTGATGTGGACCTCGGGGGCCGGAGCGGCAGTGAGCAAGGGTGTCTGGACTTCGAGGAATCGTTCGCTTTCGAAGAAGGCGCGAATAAGCCGTAGTACCCGGCAGCGGGTTTCGAGAAAGCGCCTCTTAGAGTATAGGGCCTCTCTTTCACCGGTTTCCATCAGCCCTTGACGCGCTCCACGTACTGGCCGGTCCTCGTATCGATTCGGACGGTTTCGCCCTCTTCGACGAAAAGAGGCACGTAGATAACATGGCCGGTCTCGAGTGTAGCCGGTTTGGTTGCCCCGGATGCCGTGTCGCCCTTGATTCCGGGGGCGGATGCCACGATTTTCAGATCGACGAAATTGGGAAGCGTCAGCCCGATCGGCCTGCCCTGGTACAGGAGCACGTTTACGACCAGGTTTTCGGTCAGAAAGCTCGATGCGTCACCGACGGCCTCGGCCGACATCTCGATCTGTTCGTAGCTGGACATATTCATGAAGTGGTAGCTTTGGCCGTCGCTGTAAAGATACTGTATTTCCTGCTCTTCGAGGTCGGCGGCGTTGAATTTGTCACCGGACCGGTACGTGCGGTCGAACTGCGCGCCGGTAATCATGTTCTTGAGCCGGCAGCGGTAGAGGGCCTGACCCTTTCCGGGCTTGGAAAATTCGAAATCCAGGATGAGGTAAGGTTCCCCATCTATTTCTATCTTGAGGCCCTTTCGCAATTCGCCTGCGGTAAGAACGGATGCCATTTGATGGTCCTTTCGTCGCATTATTTTGTTTAAATTTTATATTTTAATAGTATTTTGACGGAACGGTCAATAAGGTTTCGGCTTATCTCGTGTTTGACGGCTTTGCGCCTCCGGCGCTTTGATCCCGGTCGCGCCAGCCCCGCAAAAAGGAGGAACAATATGAGTGAAATTCTTTCCGTCAAGGCAAGAGAAATCCTTGACTCACGTGGAAATCCCACTGTCGAGGCCGAAGTGCTGCTTGACAGTGGGTATCTTGGATCGGCTGCCGTCGCTTCGGGCGCTTCAACGGGTTCCAGGGAGGCCCTCGAGCTTCGGGACGGCGATCCGGACCGTTACCTGGGCAAGGGCGTCCTTACGGCCGTCAATAACGTAAACGAGGAGATCGGACCGAAGCTCATCGGCTTTGAGGCTATGGATCAGACCGGGATAGATCATTTGATGATCGAGCTGGACGGGACCGAAAACAAGGGCCGCCTCGGGGCGAACGCCATCCTCGCGGTCAGTATGGCGGTTGCGCAGGCCGCAGCCGCTGAATCCGAGATGCCGCTCTACCGGTACCTTGGCGGCGTTTCTGCATTTCTTTTGCCCGTGCCTATGATGAACGTTCTAAACGGGGGCGTTCATGCGGACAACAACCTCGATATCCAGGAGTTCATGATTGTCCCTGTGGGGGCGCCCAGCTTCAGTGAAGCGCTTCGGATGGGAGCGGAGACTTTTCACAACCTCAAGAAGGTGCTCAAGTCCAAAGGTCTGAGCACTACGGTTGGGGACGAAGGGGGGTTTGCACCCAACCTTCGCTCGAACGAAGAGGCGATGGAAGTCATCATGCAGGCGATCGAGACCGCAGGATACAGGCCGGGCGAAGATATTTTCATAGCCCTGGACCCGGCCGCGAGCGAGTTTTTTGAAAACGGCGTCTATGAGCTCAAGGCCGAGGCAAAGCCAAGGAAAAGCGCGCAGGAGATCATCGAATTCTATAGTGCATGGGTCGACCGTTACCCGATAATTTCCATTGAGGACGGAATGGCCGAAAGCGACTGGGAAGGATGGAAGGCGCTCACCGACAAACTCGGAGCTAATCTTCAACTGGTCGGAGATGATATTTTCGTCACCAATACGAAAATACTCTCAAGAGGCATAACGGAAGGAATCGCCAATTCGGTCCTGATAAAGCTCAACCAGATCGGCACTATTACCGAGACCATGCAGGCAATAAACATGGCTCACCGGGCAGGTTATACGACGGTGATCTCGCACCGGTCCGGTGAGACCGAAGATACGACGATCGCCGATTTGGCCGTAGCCGTTGGAAGCGGTCAGATAAAGACAGGGTCGCTCTCCAGGTCCGAGCGGCTCTCGAAGTACAATCAACTGCTTCGAATCGAGGAGGAACTGGGCAGCTCAGGCTGTTACGCGGGTCTTTCGGGTTTTCGGCTGGTTTAAGGCCGATCCGGGTGGCTCATTGCATCTTGACTTGATTTGTCTTTTCAAGTACATATTCAAGGTTACCGAAGGCGGCATACCCAAGTGGTAAGGGAGCGGTCTGCAAAACCGTTACACAGCGGTTCAAATCCGCTTGCCGCCTCCAGAAAATTCAAGGGGTCGGCTCACATCGGGCTAACCCCTTTTTTTTGTCTCCGAGGTATTCTACAGTTATTTCCTCATAACTTGCCGTTTTCCTCTACGGCGCGCAGCAGATTATCTAATTCGGCCACTTCTTCATCTTTCATGTTGTACGTGTGTTCCGAGTCGACCGGAAATTTCCCTCCCCGTACTTCCTGGGCGTAGCTGCGGAAAGCCTCTGTGAGGACTTCTCCCACGTTCGCGTATTTTTTTACGAACTTCGGCGTAAAGTCATCGTAAAAGCCAACCATGTCAGCATAGATCAGAAGCTGGCCATCAGTATGGGACCCGGCGCCGATTCCAAGTACGGGAATCCCGGCTCTTTCCGTAATCGCCTTTCCGACGGCGGCCGGCACACCTTCTACAAGGATACTGGCCGCACCGGCTTCTTCGATGAGTTGAGCCTGCCTGATAATGCTCATGGCTGTTTTGGCGGTCCGGCCTTGTGCTTTGTAGCCGCCTATTTGCCCCATAAACTGCGGGGTGAGGCCGATATGTCCCATGACAACTATGCCTGCTTCATTTATGGCGCGTATCCTAT